>JAJNBL010000004.1 GCA_021156175.1 Rickettsiales bacterium | reverse complement strand
CTGATTGCGCCAATCGCGATGGATGAAGGTTTACGCTTCGCTATTCGTGAGGGTGGCCGTACCGTTGGTGCGGGCGTCGTGGCTAAAATTTTGAAGTAGGTGTGCAGTATTGCTGGATGCTAGGTGTCCGGTTTGTAGGAGTGTAGCTCAATTGGTAGAGCACCGGTCTCCAAAACCGGGGGTTGGGGGTTCGAGTCCCTTCGCTCCTGCCATTTTGCCACCTGACATAAGGATAGTATGAAGGGACTATTTAGCTATTTTACAGAAGTACGCCAGGAAGCCCAAAGGGTGACTTGGGCTACCCGTAAAGAGACGATACTTTCTACTGTAATGGTCCTGGTAATGGTTGCATTAGCGGCTGTGTTCCTTGGGATTGTAGATGCGATCATCTCCTTTGGAGTGTACAACGTGATAGGATTCGGGAGTTAACTTGCGTGGCTGATGTTCGCTGGTACATAGTAAATACCCTCTCGGGTTACGAGAAGAAAGTCGCTCAGGCGATTGCTGAAGCAGCAACGCAAGAAGGGCTTTCTGAGGCATTCGAGGAAATTACCGTTCCGGTGGAAGAGGTAGTTGAGATTAGAAAAGGCCGTAAACTGAAGACGGAACGTAAGTTCTTCCCAGGTTATGTGCTGGTACGAATGAATTTAAATGATAAAACATGGCACCTTGTGAAAAATATTCCAAGAGTGACTGGGTTTTTAGGCAGCAAAGGAAAGCCACAGGCGATTTCCGATGTGGAAGCTGAGCGTATATTTAAACAAGTGCGTGAGGGTGTTGAACATCCGAAGCACACGGTGGCCTTTGAGACCGGTGAGTCTGTGAAGGTTGTCGATGGACCGTTTGAATCCTTTGTGGGAACGGTTGAAGAAGTTGATCAGGAAAGAGCACGACTGAAAGTATCCGTCTCTATTTTTGGTCGATCAACGCCTGTCGAATTGGAATATTCACAGGTGCAAAAAGTTTAGTGTTGTTGGTAGGTACACATGAGTAAAGCAAAAAAAGCGATCACTGGCTATGTAAAGCTGCAGATTCCTGCGGGCCAGGCGAATCCATCCCCTCCAGTTGGTCCAGCGTTGGGTCAGCGGGGACTTAACATTATGGAATTTTGCAAAGGCTTCAACGAAGCGACAAAGGGCAATGAGCCAGGTTCACCAACTCCTGTGGTCATTACCGTTTTTAGCGATCGTACTTTTAGCTTTATAACAAAACTTCCTCCCGTTTCTTGGTATTTGATGAAAGCTGCCAAATTGAAAAAGGGTTCAGGAGAGGCTGGAAAGGCGGCTCACGTAGCGAAGCTTACGATGGCTGAAATCCGGAAAATCGCAGAAACAAAAATGCGTGACCTGAATGCAAACGATGTAGAAGCTGCAGCCAGCATGGTGGCAGGTACGGCTATGTCGATGGGAATTGAAGTGGTAGGGGAATAATATGCCAGGTAAACGTCTTAAAAAAGCCTATGAGGCCGTAAACAGTGAAAAACAATACGCTGTTACTGAAGCGGTGTCTTTAGTAAAAAAGAATGCGACGGCAAAGTTCGATGAAGCCATTGAGCTTGCGGTCAATCTCGGTGTGGACCCTAAGCATGCGGATCAGATGGTACGCGGCATGGTGTCACTTCCTGCTGGTACGGGTAAAACTGTACGCGTTGCGGTATTTACCAAAGGCGATAAAGCAGAAGAAGCAAAGAAGGCGGGCGCAGATGTTGTCGGTGATGAAGAGCTGGTGCAGAAAGTTATTGGCGGTGAGATCAATTTTGACCGTTGTATTGCTACCCCCGATATGATGCCTATTTTAAGTAAGGCGGCGAAAGTATTGGGTCCAAAAGGTCTGATGCCAAATCCGAAACTCGGCACCGTAACGACCGATATCGCAGCTGCAGTGAAAACTGCAAAAGCAGGTCAGGTGGAGTTCCGCGTAGAAAAAACCGGAATCATCCATGTGGGCTTGGGGAAAGCGAGCTTCTCTGAAGCAGATATTCAAAAAAATATACTTGCATTGTTTGATGCGCTCAATAAAGCGAAACCATCAGGCGTGAAAGGAATTTACTTCAAGAAGGCAACTCTTGCTTCAACGATGGGGCCTGGTGTGAAGTTGGATATCGTAGAAATTCAGCAGAAAATCGGCGTACTAAAAGAAGCTGCCTAACCTAGGCATAAATAATTAAACGGCTGGAGAAAAGCAGTGGCAATTACTCGGACACAGAAAAAAGAAAACGTTGCTTCATTGAAAGAAGCAATTGAAGGGAGTAAGTCCCTTGTAGTGGTGCACTATCAGGGTTTGACTGTGCAGCAAATTACGGATCTTCGTAAGAAGGTACGGACTGCAGGTGCAGGACTCAAAGTGACCAAAAACAGCTTGGTACGGATTGCACTGAAAGGTACGCAATTCGAAGGTATTGCGGATATGTTTAGCGGCCCAACGGCTGTGGCATATTCTCAAGATCCAGTGGCAGCTTCTAAAGCCGTCGTGGATTTTGCAAAAGAAAATGAGAAGCTCGTCCTTGTGGGCGGGGCATTAGATGGACAGTCGATGAATGCGAAGGCGATACAAACCCTCGCGAAATTACCGTCGCTGGATCAACTCCGTGCACAACTTCTCGCACTTATCATTACACCTGCTCAGCGGATTGTTGGTGTGGTGCAGGCTCCTGCAGGACAAGTAGCACGGGTAGTAGGTGCATACGCAGCGAAAGATGCGTAACTACTGTGGCTTTGAATGTAGAACTAATGTTTAACTTTAACTAACTAGAGGACAATACAATGGGTGCTAATCTTGCGAAAATAGTTGATGATCTTTCCGCGCTAACCGTGCTGGAAGCTGCTGAGCTTTCTAAGCTCTTGGAAGATAAATGGGGCGTGTCTGCTGCGGCTCCAGTAGCAATCGCTGCTGGCCCAGCTGCTGCAAATGATGCAGGCGCTGCTGCAGAACAGGATGAATTTAATGTTATCCTCGTTTCTGGCGGTGAGAAGAAAATCAACGTGATTAAAGAAGTTCGTACCATCACCGGTCTTGGCTTGAAAGAAGCTAAAGACTTGGTAGAAGGTGCTCCAAAGCCGTTGAAAGATGGCGTGAGCAAAGACGAAGCTGCTAAAATCAAGAAAATGATTGAAGAAGCCGGCGGTACTGTCGAGCTGAAATAGTGTTTTCTCCGGAATTTACGGGGCGAGAAGGGGATTTCCCCTTCCGTCCCGTGTCCGCGTTTCTACCGATAAACACAATAAATTTCTAGTTGATGGACCAATCACAGCGCATAGAGAGAATGGATTTTTAATCCTGTATCCTAGATACGGGTGTTTTCCCGTGCCTGAAGATTGGTAAATTAAGGCCATTTTGATTCATAAGAATCCAAATGGCAGCACACGAGGCAAGCGAGAGCAACCGTGTGCCGCCGCAAAGCGGACATTACGCAATCCATGGTATTGACCATTGGATTGCCTTTATAAATATCTTGCTGGAGAGTCGTCAATGGTACATTCGTTTACATCCCGGAAGCGTATCCGCGAAAGTTTTGGTTCGATCGCCACAGCGGCGGAAATGCCGAATCTGATCGAGGTTCAGAAGAATTCATATAACGCTTTTCTTCAGATGGGGGCGAACCCTGAGAAACGTGATGATCAGGGGCTGCAATCTGTATTGAAGTCTGTATTTCCGATCAACGATTTTTCGGAAACCGCAACCCTCGAATTCGTGAAGTACGACTTTGATGAGCCGAAATATGATGTAGATGAATGCGTTCAGCGCGGGATTAACTTCTCTGCGCCGCTTCGTACGACCATTCGCCTGATTGTTTGGGAAGTGGATGCCGATACCGGCTCGCGCGAAATTAAAGGCATTAAAGAACAAGACGTGTATATGGGCGATATTCCGCTCATGACCGCGAACGGTACGTTCATTATTAACGGAACCGAGCGTGTGATCGTATCTCAGATGCACCGTTCTCCTGGCGTATTTTTCGACCATGACAAAGGAAAGTCGCATAGCTCTGGAAAATTCCTCTTCTCCGCGCGCGTGATTCCTTACCGTGGTTCGTGGTTGGATTTGGAATTCGATGCCAAAGATTTGGTATATTTCCGTATCGACCGCCGTCGTAAAATGCCTGTGACCACGCTGCTTTTCGCGCTGGGTTTCTCGAAAAAAGATGTATTGAATACGTTCTATAACCGCTTCTCTTTCAAGAAGGGCAAACGCGGTTGGGCGGCGCCATTTAACGCCGATGTATTTAAAGGTACCAAACTCCTGACCGATTTGACCGATGCAAAAACCGGCAAAGTAGTTGCAGAAGCTGGCACGAAGCTGACTCCACGTCTTTCTAAAAAGCTCGTGAAAGAAGGTCTGGAAGAATATGTGACAACGCCTGAAAATATCGTTGGCCACTTTATCGGGGAAGATATCGTTGACCAAGATACGGGCGAAATCCTGATTGAAGCGGGCGATGAGTTGACGATGGATAAAGTCAATATGCTCGAGACCATGGGCGTGAAAGAAATCCCAGTTCTTGCAATTGATTACGTGACCGTAGGCCCATACATCCGCAACACGTTAGTGCTTGATCGCAACGTGACCCGCGAAGATGCGCTGGTGGATATTTACCGCGTCATGCGTCCAGGTGAACCGCCAACGCCAGAGGCTTCTGCTGCCCTGTTTGATGGCTTGTTCTTCGACCAAGAGCGTTATGATCTTTCAACCGTTGGACGTGTGAAAATCAATGCACGCCTGAATGTTGCTGAAGAAGAAACGGTACGGGTTCTGACCCGTGCGGATATCGTAGAAATCATCCGGACCTTGGTCCGCCTGAAAGATGGCAGTGGTGAGATCGACGATATTGACCATTTGGGTAACCGTCGGGTGCGTTCGGTAGGGGAATTGATGGAAAATCAATTCCGTATCGGCTTGCTCCGTATGGAACGCGCGATTGTTGAGCGTATGAATTCTGTTGATATCGACACCGTTATGCCGCATGACCTCATCAATGCGAAAGTATTGGGTGCGGTGGTGCGTGAATTCTTTGGTTCGTCGCAATTGTCACAATTTATGGATCAAACGAACCCACTTTCGGAAATTACGCACAAGCGTCGTCTGTCAGCCCTCGGGCCTGGCGGTTTGACCCGCGAACGTGCAGGTTTCGAGGTACGTGACGTACATCCAACCCATTATGGCCGTATCTGCCCGATTGAAACACCGGAAGGTCCGAATATCGGTCTGATCAACTCCATGGCGACCTATGCGCGCATTAATAAACACGGCTTTATCGAAAGCCCATACCGTAAGGTAAACGATGGTAAAGTCACCGATCAGGTGATCTACTTGTCGGCAATCGAAGAAGGTAAATATCACATCGCTCAGGCGAATGCGGAACTCGATGAAAAAGGCGGTTTCGTATCTGAGATTGTGGGTTGTCGCCACATGGGCGAATTCGTGATGGCAAAGCCGGACATCATTGAATATATTGACGTATCTCCGATGCAGGTTGTATCAGTCGCTGCTTCGCTCATTCCGTTCCTAGAGAACGATGATGCGAACCGCGCATTGATGGGATCGAACATGCAACGCCAGGCCGTACCGCTTTTGAAAAGTGATGCACCGCTCGTTGGAACCGGGATTGAAAACATCGTAGCGCGCGATTCGGGCGTGACGGTGGTGGCTCGCCGCAGCGGTATCGTTGACCAAGTCGATGGTAACCGTATCGTAGTGAAAGGCACCGATACCGATCGTTCGGATTCTCCGGGTGTGGATATCTACAACCTCCTGAAATATCAACGCTCTAACCAAAACACCTGTATCAACCAGAAGCCTCTGGTGAAAGTTGGGGATGTGGTGAGAAAGGGTGACATTATTGGCGATGGTCCAAGTACTGATTTGGGCGAGCTTGCGCTTGGCCGGAACGTGCTGGTGGCCTTCATGCCATGGAACGGTTATAACTTCGAAGATTCCATCCTTATTTCTGAACGCCTGGTGAAAGACGACGTGTTTACGTCTGTCCATATCGAGGAATTTGAAGTGGTGGCGCGCGATACGCGCTTAGGGCCTGAAGAGATTACCCGTGACATTCCAAACGTTGGAGAGGAATCTCTGCGTCAGCTGGATGAAGTCGGGATCGTGCATATCGGTGCGGAAGTAAAAGCCGGCGACATTTTGGTCGGTAAAGTCACGCCGAAAAGCGAATCTCCGATGACACCGGAAGAGAAACTCCTTCGTGCGATCTTCGGGGAAAAAGCGGCAGATGTTCGCGATTCCTCGCTTCGCCTGCCTCCTGGAGTGAGCGGAACGATCGTGGAAGTGCGCGTATTCTCTCGTCGTGGTATTGAGAAAGATGAGCGTGCTTTGGCAAACGAGCGTTCGGAAATCGAACGTATGACCAAAGACCGTGATGCGGAACTTTCGATCATCGAAAACTTCCTCTATGGCCGCTTGAAAGAGCTGCTTGTAGGCAAGGAAGCGGTAAATGGACCAAAAGGCTTTAAAGCGAAGAGCAAAGTCACGGTAGATGTACTCGAAGAGTATCGTCGCAGCCAGTGGTGGCAGTTCGCGGTTGAAGACGAGTCTGTAACTTCCGAGATCGAACGTTTGCGTGGACAGCACGAGGATACCAAAAAGTCTCTCGATGAACGTCTGATGAAGAAGATCGAGAAACTCCAAAGCGGTGATGATCTCCCACAAGGGGCGCTCAAAGTCGTGAAAGTATTCGTTGCCGTGAAACATAAACTCCAGCCAGGTGATAAAATGGCGGGACGTCACGGAAACAAAGGGGTTATTTCTCGGATTATTCCGGCAGAAGATATGCCTTATCTCGAAGACGGCACGCCAGTAGATGTGGTGTTAAACCCACTTGGTGTACCATCGCGGATGAACGTAGGGCAGATTTTAGAAACGCACTTAGGCTGGGCGAGCGCGAATATCGGCGCACAGATTGGTGAGATGCTGGATGCTGTGAACGAAAATAAAGGCGTGGAAGAACTTCGTAAGAAGCTCCTTGATGTTTACTGGGGCAAAGAAAACCTGGAAGAAGTGAAGAAAATGTCTGGCGAAGAAGTGTGCGAGTTAGCACATAACTTACGCAAAGGCGTTCCTTTCGCAACTCCGGTATTCGATGGTGCTAGCGAGAAAGACATCACCAACATGCTTATAAAAGCAGGATTAAACGCTTCAGGTCAGCAGATTCTGCATGATGGCCGTACGGGTGAACCATTCGATCGTCCTGTGACGGTCGGGATCATCTACATGCTGAAACTCCATCACTTGGTGGATGATAAGATGCATGCCCGTTCGATCGGACCATACAGCCTTGTAACGCAGCAGCCTCTGGGTGGTAAATCCCACTTCGGTGGTCAGCGTTTCGGGGAGATGGAGTGCTGGGCACTACAAGCTTACGGTGCGTCTTATACGCTCCAGGAAATGCTTACCGTGAAATCGGATGACGTGGCAGGCCGGATCAAGATTTACGAATCGGTGGTCAAAGGCGATCACAACTTCGAGTGCGGGATTCCGGAATCCTTCCACGTAATGGTTAAAGAATTACGTTCACTTTGCTTGAACGTGGAGCTCTTAAACCAGGAAGAAGAACCGATAGCAGCATAAGTAATAGATAGATGCTCAAGGCACGCATGTGTGCCTTGAGCATCTCGTACCTTTGGGTTTCCAAAGAGTCTAAAAAAAAGAATGACTACAACAAACGGGGTGAACATCATGAGTGCGAGCACGGAATTAGTGAATTTCTTTGGTCAAGTCGGCGGCGCGCAGCAGTTTGACGAGATCAAAATCACCATTGCAAGTCCGGAGAAAATCCGTTCATGGTCTTACGGAGAAGTCAAAAAACCTGAGACGATCAACTATCGTACCTTTAAACCGGAGCGCGATGGTCTCTTCTGCGCTCGGATTTTCGGCCCAGTGAAAGATTACGAATGCTTGTGTGGAAAATACAAGCGTATGAAATACCGCGGAATTATCTGCGAAAAATGCGGCGTGGAAGTTACCACTTCCAAAGTGCGCCGTGAGCGCATGGGACATATTGAACTTGCAGCACCGGTTGCGCATATTTGGTTCTTGAAATCACTCCCATCCCGTATTGCGACTTTGCTTGATACGCCACTCAAAGACCTTGAGAAAGTGCTGTATTTTGAATCCTATATCGTTACGGATCCAGGCTTGACTCCCTTCTCTAAAGGTGAGTTGTTGACGGAAGATCAATTCTACAACGCACAAGATGAATACGGCGAAGATACCTTCACTGCGATGATTGGTGCAGAAGCGGTGCGTACAATGCTTGGCGCATTGGATTTGCCAGCGCTGAAAGCCGAACTTCGTGTTGATTTGGTCGAAACCACGTCAGAAGCGAAACGTCGTAAAATCGTAAAACGCCTGAACTTAGTGGAATCGTTCATCGATTCCAACAACCGTCCTGAGTGGATGGTGCTGGAAGTTGTGCCGGTGATCCCACCAGAAATTCGTCCGCTTGTGATGCTCGATGGTGGCCGCTTTGCGACCTCGGATTTGAACGAACTGTACCGCCGCGTGATCAACCGGAATAACCGTTTGAAACGCCTGTTGGAATTGAAAGCTCCGGACATCATCATCCGTAACGAAAAACGGATGCTCCAGGAAGCCGTCGATGCGCTGTTTGATAACGGCCGTCGTGGACGTGTGGTGAAGAACGCGAATAAGCGTCCATTCAAATCACTGTCTGACATGTTAAAAGGGAAGCAAGGACGTTTCCGTCAAAACCTTCTCGGTAAACGGGTGGACTATTCTGGCCGTTCGGTGATCGTAGTAGGTCCTGAATTGAAACTCCATGAATGCGGATTGCCAAAGAAAATGGCGCTTGAGCTCTTCAAGCCGTTCATTTACGCGAAACTCGAGATGTATGGTATTGCGACCACCATCAAAACCGCGAAGAAAATGGTGGAATCAGCACGTCCGGAAGTATGGGATATCTTGGATGAAGTCATCCGTGAGCATCCAGTACTCTTGAACCGCGCGCCAACGCTTCACCGTCTGGGGATCCAGGCGTTCGAGCCTAAACTTATTGAAGGTCACGCAATCCAGCTGCATCCGCTTGTATGTACGGCATTTAACGCCGACTTCGACGGTGACCAGATGGCCGTGCACGTACCACTCTCGATCGAAGCGCAGCTCGAAGCACGCGTATTGATCATGTCGACCAACAACATCTTGAGCCCTGCAAACGGTAAGCCAATTATCGTACCAACGCAGGATATCGTTATGGGTCTGTACTACATGACCATGATGCTACAAGGTGAAGCCGGCGAGGGGATGATTTTCCGTGATGAAGCGGAAATTGAGCATGCGCTCAATAACAATATCGTAACACTCCACAGCAAAATTAAATGCCGTGCGAATGCACTCGGTGGTACTACGAAAGTCGGTGAAACGATTATCGAGACGACCCCAGGCCGTGCGCTGCTTTCTAAGCTATTGCCGGATAACCAAAATATTTCTTTTGATTCCGTCAACCGTTTGCTGACGAAAAAAGAAATTACCAACCTGATCGATACGGTATACCGTCACTGTGGTCAGAAACGTACCGTGATTTTCGCGGACCGTTTGATGGGCATTGGTTATTCTTACGCATGCCGTGCGGGTATTTCCTTCGGTAAGGAAGATATGGTCGTGCCACAAAGTAAGGAGAAACACCTCGACAGCACGTTGGAAGAAGTCCGTCGTTACGAGCAGCAATATTCTGATGGTCTCATCACCTCGGGTGAAAAATACAACAAAGTAGTCGATGCATGGACACAATGTACGAACCGTGTAGCGGACGACATGATGCTCCAAATTTCTACGCCGGCGAAGAAGAAAGAAGGCCAACCAGGTCAGCTCGGGGTAAACTCGATCTACATGATGGCCCATTCTGGAGCGCGGGGTTCTGCAACCCAGATTAAACAGCTTGCAGGGATGCGCGGATTGATGGCGAAACCTTCGGGCGAGATCATCGAAACACCGATCATTTCAAACTTTAAGGAAGGCTTGAGCGTACAGGAATACTTTATTTCGACGCATGGCGCACGGAAAGGTTTGGCGGATACGGCGCTTAAAACGGCGAACTCTGGATACCTGACACGTCGTCTGGTGGATGTATCGCAAGATTGCATCGTGACCATCGAAGATTGTGGTACGGAAGAAGGTTTGGTACAGCGTGCTGTGATTGAAGGCGGTGAAGTAACCGTTGCACTCGCGGATCGCATCTTGGGCCGTACTGCGGCAAAAGATATTCGTCACCCACTGAATGAATCGCTGATTATTGCAGCGGGCAAGGTGATTGATGAAGATACCGTTGAGAAGATTGATGCGGCGGGTATTGAGTCTATCAAAGTACGTTCTGCGTTGACCTGTGTTGCACCTGTTGGAATTTGCGCGAACTGCTACGGACGTGACCTTGCTACCGGTGACCGGGTGAGCGTGGGTGAGGCGGTCGGAGTCGTTGCGGCACAATCGATCGGTGAACCTGGAACTCAGCTGACGATGCGTACCTTCCACATCGGTGGAGCGGCGCAGCGCGGTGCAGAGCAATCGAGCATCGAGTCGGGCTATAAAGGTAAAGTGACACTGATTAACCGTAACGTGGTAAAAGACAGTAAGGGCATCCATATCGTAATGGGCCGTTCGTCTGAACTTTTGATCCAGGATCAAAAAGGCCATGAGAAAGCGCGTTATAAACTGCCATACGGTGCGAAACTCTTGGTGGATGAAGGAAGCGAAGTGGATATTGGCCAGAAATTGGCTGATTGGGATCCATATACCATTCCGATCATCACGGAGCGTAGCGGTAAAGTGGCGTATCGTGACCTCGTCGAAGGTGTATCTATCAGTGAAGTGATGGACGAATCGACCGGGATTTCGAGCAAGATCATTATCGACTGGAAGCAGCAAAGCCGCGGTGCGGAACTCCGCCCACGTGTAACGCTGCTTGACGAAAACGATCAAGTGATCATCTTGGCAAACGGCTTGGAAGCACGTTACTTCCTTGCGGTGAATGCGATCATGAACGTCGAAGACGGTCAGATGATCCACGCAGGTGACGTGTTAGCGCGTATTCCACGTGAATCGACCAAAACCCGCGACATTACCGGTGGTCTTCCACGGGTAGCGGAATTGTTCGAAGCACGTAAACCTAAAGACCACGCGATCATTTCGGAAGCGGAAGGAATCGTGGAATTCGGTAAGGATTATAAAGCAAAACGCCGCATTATGGTGCGTCCATTGGATGCCTCATTAGAGCCTGTGGAATACTTAATTCCAAAAGGTAAACACGTAGCGGTTCACGAAGGTGACCATGTACGCAAAGGGGACCTCCTGATGGATGGTAACCCAGTGCCGCACGATATCTTGCGCGTTATGGGTGTTGAGGCGCTCGCGCATTATGTGGTGACGGAGGTACAAGCGGTATACCGTCTGCAAGGTGTGAAAATCGACGATAAGCATATCGAAGTAGTGGTACGTCAAATGCTCCAGAAAGTGGAAATCACCAATTCGGGTGAAACTACCTTGCTGGTAGGCGAGCAGATCGACCGCGATACGTTTGCTGAAGTGAACCAAAAAGCGTACGACGAAGGCTATAAGCCAGCGGAAGCGCAACCGGTTCTCCAAGGTATTACGAAAGCAAGTCTCCAGACGCGCTCGTTTATTTCTGCAGCCTCGTTCCAGGAAACCACACGGGTTCTGACTGAAGCGGCCGTGGCGGGTAAAGTAGATAAACTGATGGGCTTGAAAGAGAACGTCATTGTGGGTCGCTTGATTCCTGCAGGTACGGGCTTCTACATGGGTGATATTAAGAAACTTGCCCATACACGCGATAAAGATGCGATGATTGAAAATCACCGCAGACAAACCGCGGAAGAAGGTGCAGCGCAAGCCCAGGGGCTAGAAGCAGCGATTGAAGCGTCTGGTGATTTACCAGCAGCTTCCGGCGGTGCTCGCTAACAATCTAGCACAATAAAATATCACAGGAGCCTTCCGTCTTAGATGACGGGGGCTCCTTTTTCGTGTAGTCTTCTGGATGACTATTGGAAGAGGTAAAGCCTTCATAAGAGGTCGTCATTGCGAGAAGGAGTAGAACGACGACGAAGCAATCCAGAAAACAGAGAAACTGGATTGCTTCATCGTTCGATTCGATTTACAAGCTATCGCTTCGTAAATCTTATGCTTACTCCTCGCAATGACGACAGTGAATGAGGTGAGGGCTAAGAAATATATAAACCAGGAACGCGATGCCCACACTCTTCATTATTGCAGGTGAACCTTCAGGCGATGCGCTCGGTGCGAAGCTCGCGAATGCTCTGTGCGCAGCTGATCCTTCGTTGGTGTTCCAAGGGATTGCGGGGGAGCGCATGCAAGCCGCGGGGATTCCAACGCTTTTCCCGATGGAGGAACTCAGCCTTATGGGATTCGCTGAGATTCTGCCGCATATCCCCAGGCTCCTGCGGCGGATTAAAGAGACCGTTGAGGCGATCGAGAAATCCCAGCCGGACCTCGTCATTACGATTGACTCTCCCGGCTTTACTTTCCGCGTTGCCAAAAGTTTACGTGAACGCGGATATAAAGGAAAACTTTTGCATTATGTTGCCCCCACCGTCTGGGCGTATAAGCCAGAGCGCGCAGCAAAAATTGCAAAACTCTTTGACCATTTGATGGTGCTGCTTCCTTTCGAGCCGCCCTATTTTGAGAAAGAAGGCCTTACCACCCATTTTGTAGGCCACCCGATTATCGAAGAAATCCAAGGGAGTGAAACGGAAGGCCAAGCGTTCGGTAATGAGCATAATATCCCGGATGATGCGCTCGTGCTTACCGTGATGGCTGGAAGCCGTAAGGGCGAGGTAAAGCGCCTGCTTCCCGTCATTGAAGAAACCATGAAACGCCTGCGCGCGACATTTCCGAACCTCCATATCGTGCTGCCTACTGTGAAGTCGGTTGAGCAAGAGGTACGTGAAGCCGTGGCGCGTTGGAATATGTCCGCAACGGTCGTGGAAGGGGCGAAGGCGCGAGCATTAGCGCTCAGCATAAGCCGTGCGGCATTGGTAAAATCCGGAACCGTGACATTAGAAGTGGCGCTGGCCAAAGTGCCGATGGTATTGATGTATAAAGTCCATCCCGTAACAGCGTGGTTGTTGCGGCGGATGCTGACAATTTCTACCGCCGGTCTTGTGAATCTCTTGGTAGGCGATAAGCTTATTCCTGAGTATATTCAAGAGGATTGCACGCCGGATAAGCTTGCTCCCCACATGGAAAAACTTTTGCGCGAAAGCCCTGAGCGTGCATTGCAAACAGAAGCGATGGGAAAAGCGCTACAATTATTAGGGCAGGGGGAGGTTTTAACTCCAAGCCAGAAGGCAGCGGCAACGGTGCTGAAGGTGTTACATTAAGCGATGTCAGCCCAACAATTAAAAACCAAAACAGTAACGTATGAATGCCTGTCGGTGGCCTCACTCACCTTGACAGCCTTTCGGAGTTACCCCTTCTTGGAGCTTGCAACCGAGCCTTCACCCGTAATCCTCACAGGCCCCAATGGAGCGGGGAAAACGAATGTTCTGGAGGCGCTCTCCTTCCTTTCTCCGGGACGGGGATTGCGTAAAGCGGTGCTAACTGAAATCGACCATGCGCTACCGGGCAACCAGGCTGCGGCTTCCTGGGGAGTGGCGGCGACCGTGCGTACGAGTAACGGAGAACGAAAAATCGGTACGGGTCGTGATCCGGCATCGCCGCAAAGTAAGCGGATTGTAAGACTTGATGGCGAGACATTAAAAGGCCAAGATGCGCTAGGGAGCTATGTGACGGTAGTATGGCTTACACCTCAGATGGATGGGTTGTTTTTGGACGCGGCTTCAGCACGGCGGAAGTTCCTCGATCGCCTCGTCTATCATTTTGATCCTGAACATGCCAAGCGCGTGAATTCCTATGAATATGCCATGCGCGAACGGGCGCGGCTGTTGCAATATGGCGGCGATCGGATGTGGCTTGGAACCTTGGAACATACGATGGCCGAGCAGGCGATTGCTATTGCGATAGCTAGACGTGAAACGGTTTTCATGATCCAGCAGATGATCGATGCGGCGACAACGCCATTTCCCAAAGCCGACCTTCAGATTGAAGGCGAGGTCGAATGGGCCTGCGGTGAACAGCCAGCCTTGCAGGTTGAGGAAGGGCTGAAAGCCAAGCTTCATGCATTGCGCGAATCCGATCGCCAATCCGGACGTACAGGAGCGGGAACCCACCGCAGTGATTTCGTGGTGATTCATCGCGATAAACAGATGCTTGCAAGCCAATGTTCCACGGGTGAACAAAAAGCATTGCTGCTTTCCATTTTATTGGCGGAAGTTCGTGCTCGGAGTCAATGGCGTAATTCTGTTCCGATTATGCTCTTGGATGAAGTGGTCGCGCATTTGGATGAAGCCCGCCGCGCTTCATTATTTGATGAGATATTAAACTTAGGTGCACAGTGCTGGATGACGGGTACGGATAAATCCCTCTTTGATGCCGTTTCTGGAAGGGCACAATATCTTAATGTACAGGAGGGAAATATCCTCCCCGTCCTGTAAATAATAAATCTACTTTTCCTTAAGTAGAAACAAATAACTTTTTTATACACGTCTTGCTAGTGTGGCTCCGTAACCCACATAAAAGGAGTGCATATGGCTAAATCTAAATCCACTATCAAATCTAGTATTTTTTCTAGTATTGTTTCCTCAATTTCATCCTTCTTTTCCAGTATTATATCTTATTTTATGGATGAGCCGGAGGAGACGTCCAAGCCGCGACGTAAAACTGCTGAGAATCGTAAGGTTACTCCTAAGGAACAGTATGTTGGGAAGGAAACGTATGTAACTCCTCAACCGAGAAAGGCTTTGACCCAGGCTTCCGAGACTAAGACTAACAAACAGATTTACGAAGAACTGCATCAAGGGTTGAAGAATTTCATGGCAAAGAAAGCTGCGGGATCTATCCCAAAGAGGTCTACAACCTTAGGGAATGCTCAAACTCCAATGAACAATGAAATACGAACGCTAAATGCTTTAGTAGCTGCAGAAAAAGTATCTAAACCACCTACATACAATGGATTGAGTGCTGCGAGTATGAAGCTTGCTCAAAAGAGTGCTAGGGAGAATGCTCAATTGGATAATGACATTCTAGATTTGGCGGGAATTATCCAGAAGGACGATCCTTCTTCGAAGGCTTCGAAGGAAGAAGAATTTTTCAGTTTGGCAGATGAGGCGTTATTCGGGGACATACGGGAGGAGCGTCACCAGGAAAAAGAAGAGGCGAAGAAAGCAGCAGTTGCAGCAAAAAATACGACAAAATTAGAATCTCCACGGCCAATTCAGTCAGAAATCATTGAGGAGGATTCTTCTTCGGAGGAAGAAATGGTACCCCCTATCAGCTTTGTAGGAGAAGGCGCGGAGGAGGCATATTACGTAAGAAAGGCGGAATATGACGCAAGAAGGGCGGTGCGTCACCAGGAAAAAGAAGAGGCGAAGAAAGCAGCTGTTGCAGCAAAAAGTACGACAAAAGTAGAAACTCCACAACCAATTCAGCCAGAAATTGTTAGGGAGGATTCTTCTTCGGAGGAGCAGAAAGCAGCTGTTGCAGTAGAAAGTACGGCAAAAGTAGAAACAGTAGAGGCAAAGAAAGATGCCCCCAAGAAAGGAGAGCTGACGGACAGCACAATTGATCGTCAAACAGATCAATGGGCAGAAAATCAGAGAATAGAGGCAAACAAGACCTTTACCGACAAGGCAAAGAGATTTGCATATAATGCTGTAGCTGCGGCTGCGGAAGGTGGTAGGAATCTGGCTGTTGCCGGAGCACAATATAGCAGACTAGCAGCATATGATCTTGCTGTTGCGGGGGTAAGAGAAGGCATTGGAGTGGCGCAGGGTGTGGGTAAGTTTACCTATAATGTGGCAAAGGATAAGCTCGGGAAAGAAAAAGCGGATCAGGTAGCCGCAGGTCTTCTAACGGCTGCACAAGGGGGAGTCCAGGCTGCACAGTTAGGAGCGCAAGCCGCAGCGGTAACTGCGCAAGGTGTCGCCAAGGGAGCGAATTATATATACGCGAATATGGCATCGGCTCAAGGATACGGGACTTTCCCAAGCTCCAATGGAAGCGAGAAGTGTGATAACCAATGCAACGAAGAGGGCTGGGAAATGTTGCAAGAAAGTGGAGTAAATCCGGCAAACCTAAAACCTTTTGTGGATAGAAAAGTGAGTCCAGAAGAAGATAGGTGGACGGCGTATCTGGCTAACGGCAATAAAGCAGAATCTGTAAGCCCAGGATCAATAAAGAAGTAGTCAGCCTAGGCCAGTTAAGGTGAAGAGGGGAGCTTACGCGGAAAGTTTAACACTGACCGCATGACGGATACGTCGCAAGCTCTCCTCTTTCCCCAAAATAGGCATCACTTCAAAGATGCTTGGGGAAACAGTGGAATACGCAAGACTTGAGCGAACCGACTGTGCTACATCGCCCATTTTTACACCTTCCGTCGTTGTAAATTCTTTCACTAAACTTTCCAGCGCATCATGTTCCCATGAAGCTAGCCCCTCGAATAAAGGAAGCAGACGGGGAAGCAAGCTAGCCCCATGCGTGCTGAGTTGTTTCTCAGCTTGTTCAGTAAAGGGAAGCGGTTTGTCTGTTGCATAAAAGAGAGCAGTATCAGCAAGTTCAAGCAAAGTCTTCGCGCGTTGCTTTAAGCCTTCCATCCCCTGTATCAGGCGGGCGCGATGTGCCGGAGTAACCGAAGCGCCGAGCTTTTCTTCAAGCTTTGGCAGGATCAAATCGGTAAGCCTAGCATTATCCGCTTCACGGATATAATGCCCATTCACGTGATCAAGTTTCTTCATATCAAAACGCGAAGGCGCTTTGCCGATCGTATCTAATGTAAACCATTCAATTGCTTTGTCGGTCGGGATAATTTCTTCATCACCATGGCTCCAGCCTAAGCGCAGCAGATAGTTCCGCATTGCTTCAGGCAGATACCCCATATCGCGGTAAGACTCAACGCCAAGCGCGCCATGACGTTTAGAAAGCTTCGCGCCATCGGGCCCATGGATCAATGGAATATGCGAAAACGAGGGAATATCCCATCCCATCGCTTGATAAATCAGGATTTGACGCCCCGCATTGGTGAGGTGATCGTCCCCGCGGATAATATGAGTAACCCCCATATCATGGTCATCGACAACGACGGCTAACATATAAGTCGGAGTGCCGTCCGAGCGTAAAAGCACGAGGTCATCCATCTGTTCATTGGCAATACGTACATCGCCCTGGACAGAATCCCGGATGATGGTTTCGCCCGTAAGGGGAGCTTTTAAACGCACGACCGGTTTAATACCATCCGGCGCATTTTTGCGCTCCCGGCAGGTGCGGTCATACTGGATTGGTTTGCCTTCCGCGCGGGCTTTTTCACGCATCGCAGTGACTTCTTCTGCGGAGCAATAGCAATAATAGGCATTGCCCCGGGCGATCATTTCCTCGGCTACTTCTTTATGGCGACCCGCACGCGAAAATTGATAGGTTTCCTCGCCATCCCAATCAAGCCCAAGCCAGCGCATGCTGTTCAGGATCGCGTCAATTGCTTCTTGGGTAGAGCGCTCACGGTCGGTATCTTCAATCCGAAGCAGAAACTTCCCCTTATTGTGCCGCGCAAACAACCAGTTAAAGAGCGCAGTGCGCGCTCCCCCTATATGCAAAAATCCAGTAGGTGAGGGGGCAAAACGGGTGATAACGGTCATGGGCCAGGGTGCCTTACAAAGATTAGGAGAGTCCTATTGTTTAACAGAAGCACCGGGGTTCGGCAACCCTTTCTGTGGTTCTTTGGAGGTAGTAATCTGCCCTGTCCAATGCCCGATGTTCAAAGTCGAAGAATCCCTTGATTGGCGTCGGGTAGACGAATCGCCATGATACTCCCAGAGATCCTGACCATCACCTAAGGAAGGGGTGGCTGATTCAGTTCCTGCAACGCTCGCCAATACGGCATCAATGTTGTTAGTAACCTCTTGTACGAACGTGTTTATTGCCTCGTCAGTTTTTCTGGTGGTGGTTCTAGGTAATGTTTTATCAGAAAAGCTTTTTCGTAAAACCTGCTCTCGCAGATCCGTGCGCAATGTTTCTAAATAAGCAAAATAGTCCGGAGCAGTCATTTTCGGCAAGTCAGATGCTTGTATTACCGATTCGAGAGGAAAATCCTTTTTCCCCCAGATTCTGAAATTCCTTAGTTTAGCCATGATGTGCTGTCCACTGTCAAAGAAAGGTTGAAATATACTATATTACACACAAACGACGCTGAGGGATTGCAAGGTAGAACTTTAGTTAGATACGAGGAGCCTGGCAATCAGGCGTAATATCCTCGCATGCTTCGCGTTCCTTATTGATTCTGTCCTGGTGAGGTTGGAGAGCTTCCTCAGTCTTGGCAGCTTCTTTAAGAAGCTGCTCGGTACGTTCTTTAAACCAGGGAATCTTTTTATCGTTCGGAATAACGGCTTTGGCATAATCAAGGGGGAGCAATCCAAAACAATCCTTATGGATAAGAAACGAAGGTCTTTGCGATGCCATGGCCTTCTCAATGTTCTCTTGGGAGGCGAACATTCCAAGCGCATGGAAATAGGTCGCGCCACATTTTCGTGCAAATGTAAAACCCTCATCGTTGTATAACTGAGCTACTGTTTTCCCGCATTTAAAGTTTATGTACTTAAATAGCTTCAGGGCTCCGTGGTAAAATAGGAGGGGATCCTGTGAAGCGCGTATGGGGGCATCACATATCAAATCCACTTTAAAGTTACGAGAGGCTGACCATTGATTCCACAGTGAATCAAAAATCTCTAAAAAGACAGCAGTACGAACGGAAGTAATAAGGTTAGTATTATTGCAGCGGAATGATGTCGCATAATCGAGCGGGGTCAAGCCAAAATGATCTTCTACCATTACATTAGCAGTGGAAGGGGCCTTTAATAAGGTTTGAACGGTTCCTGACGAACCGCAAAGCACCACAAGATGCAAATAGGTGGCGCCGCGCTCTTGTGCAAAACGAAAATCCCCATGATCATAAAGCGCGGGTAAAAGAGACTCCTCCAGAAACGGTTCATTGATCATGGAAAGTAAGCTTAAAGCGGCTTTGTAATAATCCAAAGCACTGCTATTAGCGGGCACTAATTCTTTGAACGATTTATTATTGTATGACGGGGTTTCTTTCCATCGTGCATAAAGTGATCTGCAGACAGCGATAAGATCATTTTTTTCTTGTCGCCGTTGTTCACGAGGGCCAGGCATTGTCTGTAGGCTTTCTTCGCGATTCCATATACGGAATGGTCGTAGTAGGGAGGCTTTAGACATAAGAACACCTTATCCGCTGTTTTCGGACTGTCGTGTATAGATTAACCCACCCAAAGAATCAAATCATATGTCAAAATAGTGGCGGATTACTGCGGGTCTGGTTGTATATTGTCAGAAGCAGGAGCAGCGGGAGTAGTATCCTTTTCTTCCTCAAAGTTTTTCCATCCACCGCCCAAGGATTTATAAAGCTGGGTCAGGCGGGTGAGGATCCGGGTTTCACTGGTAATTACCTCATCCTGTGCCGAAATCAGTGAGCGTTCCGCGTCGAGGATCACCAGGAAGTTTTCTTCGCCTGCTTCATAACGGATTTTTGCAATATCAAATGCTTCTTTGCGGCTGGCTTCCACGGCTTTCAGACGCTTTAATGTTTCCCATTCCTTGCCATAACGGATAAGTGCGTTCTCGGCATCTTCGAGTGCTTTAAGCACCGTTTGTTCATATCCTGCGAGTGCGATTTTCTGCCGGGCATTGGTCGCATTGACTTGCGCTTTGAGTGATCCTCCCGCGAATACCGGCCACTTAAGCGCCTGGCCGACGGCATAAGAAACCGTATTGCCGGTGAACAGGTCGCCAAACGTGCGGGCGGTTGAGGTAATATCGCCAGTCAGTGAAAAGCTTGGGAAAAGGTTGGCGGTTGCCACACCAATATCAGCGGTCGCAGCCGCAAGTTCACGCTCTGCCTGGCGCACATCGGGCCTCCGGCGCAAGATATCCGAACGTAACCCCACCGGCACAAGATCCGGAGCATCCGGTAATGGCGCATGCTGGGCAAGGGTTGTGCGATGATATTCCGGCGGCTGGCCGCTTAACACGGAAAGCCGGTGAATCGTGGCGGCAAGTTCGGCTTCCAAGCCCGGAAGTTGCGCTTCCATGGCCTCACGTTCGCCGCGTGCGCGTGCGACATCAAATTCGGTTACAACACCCGATTGGAAACGGGAATTGGCGAGATCCTCCACCTCTTTAAGCAAGGCGATATTGCGCTGGGTGACAGCGATATGTTTTTGTAATCCCCGCACGGTGAAATAGGTGCTTGCGGTTTCGGCTAAAACCGAAAGCATCATCCCGCGTTTTTCTTCAACGGCTGCGTCAAACCGAGCGCTTCCGGCTTGGGATGCACGACGATGTTTGCCGAACAGATCAAGCTCCCACGAAGCATCCAGCCCTGCACTGAACTGATCACGCTCGCGCTCATGAGGGGAGGTGGTTTTGCTTAAACCTTGGCGTTCTGCGGATTCCGTTGCGGTAATCGAAGGAAAGAACCCAGAACGGCTTGCCGTTCGAAGTGCTCGCGCTTCTTCAATGACCGCAAGGGCTTTTTGAATGTCATGATTGTGCTCGGCGGCCTCGACAATCAAATTATTCAAAAGCGGGTCACGGAAGTTTTTCCACCAGGTTTGATCAATTTTATCAAGCGATGTGGGGCGTAAAGGTTCGCTATGCCAACCATCGACAGCGGTAATTTCAGGAGCCTTATAATCGGGGCCTACGGCGCAGGCGGAAATAACAAGCGGTAATGCAGTTCCGATGAGAAACAGTATCTTACGAGACATGATCATGCTCCTTGAGCAGAGATTCCAAGCGCCGGGAAGTTGCTTCGGGTGAGGCTGAATTTTTGGCAAGCAACCGATACATCACCGGCACAATAAAGAGGGTCAAGATGGTCGAGAATGAGACGCCCGCAAAAATCACAATCCCAATCACTTGGCGGGTTTCAGCGCCTGCGCCGGAAGAAATAATCAGCGGGAAGGCACCCATAACGGTTGCAAAACTCGTCATGATGATGGGGCGCAACCGCTTCGCGGCTGCCTCAACAATGGCCTCATAAAACTCCACGCCCTCATCGCGCAATTGGTTAACGAATTCCACAATCAGAATCCCGTTTTTCGCCGCCAGTCCGACAAGGATAATTAAACCGATTTGGCTATAAATATTCAATGTCTGCCCGGTCAACCACAACGCGACCAATGCCCCACTGATAGCAAGCGGTACGGTGAGCATCACGATGAGCGGAAGCACAAAGCTTTCAAACTGGCCGGCGAGGACGAGGAATACCACAACCAACGCTAACCCAAATACCAAATACATCGAAGAGCCGGAATCTTTATAGCGCTGCGATTCGCCTTTATAATCAATATGTGCACCAGCGGGAAGTTCAGTGCGGACGAGATTCTCAAGATACCCCAATCCTTCTCCCAGCGAATAACCATCAGCAAGATTGGCCTCGAAGGTGATGCTCCGCAAGCGGTTATAACGTTTGAGCGTAGAAGCATCTGCGAATTCACTGATCGAAACGAGGTTTGATAACGGAATCAGTTCCTTAGTGCGCTCCGAGCGAACATAAATATTCGTGATATCGAGCGGACTTTGCTTCATGTCCTTTTCGCTCTCCAGGATCACATCGTATTCTTCGCCGCGATCGATATAGGTGGTCACACGGCGGGAGCCGAGCATGCTTTCCAACGTCTGGTTTATCACGGCAACGGGCACACCTAAATCGCCTGCGCGGTCACGGTTAATCGTGATGCCAATCTGCGGGCGGGTCTCGCGATAATCCTGATCAAGCCCTACAAGGCCAGGGTTTTCTAGGGCTTTGTTCATGATAATGTCACGCCATTTGACAAGCTCCTCATAGCTTGAACCACCCAGTACAAACTGTATTGGCTTGCTGCTTCCTCCGCCGAGGGCCTGGCGAGCGACGGGAAAAATTTGCACGCCGGTGATATCGGAGGTCAACTCTCGTACCTTCTGCAAATAATAGCCAATGGGTTTGCGTCCAGAATTCCAAGGGCTTAAGACAACTGTTGCGGATGCATCATTAAACGTACCTGCGCTAAAGCTATTAGGAGCGCGCGTTAAGACGGTCGTAAATTCTCCACTTTCGCGTAAGGGGGTTAAACGTTTTTCAATCTCATTTAAATGCTCAATCATATAGTCATATGAAGCGCCTTCCGGACCTTTAATCATAATAGAGAAAGCACCGCGATCTTCTTTTGGCGCGAATTCACTGGGGATAATCTGAAACAGGGCAATACATAACGCCAATAACCCCACCAACACTCCGATCATGAGCTTGGAACGGTGGAGAACGGCTTTCAGCGAAGCCACATAATAATCGTGCAACACATTAAACCAGGCATCGAGCCGTCTCGTGAAACGATTACCTTCGCCATGACGATCAAGAATTTTGGAAGAAAGCATCGGCGAGAAAGTCAACGCCACGAAAGCGGAGAGCAATACAGCGGCAGACATCGTGACCGCGAACTCGCTGAATAACCGTCCAATATCGCCCTCAAGGAAGGTAATCGGAATAAATACCGCAATCAGTACAACGGTAGTGGCAATGACGGCAAAGCCCACTTGACGCGTCCCGCGATACGCTGCAATCAGGCGAGATTCGCCCATTTCAATCCGCCGGTGGATATTTTCAATTACCACAATCGCATCATCCACGACCAATCCGATCGCAAGAACAAGGGCAAGGAGGGTGAGTAGGTTGATCGTGAACCCAAACGCATAGAGGATAATGAATGAACCGATCAAACACACCGGCACTGCAACGGAAGGGACAAGCATCGCTCGGACATTTCCAAGAAAGGCGTAAATCACAATCACCACCAAGGCAATTGCGATATAAAGTGTTAGATACACCTCATGCACCGCGCTTTCAATAAAGACACTGTTATCAAAGCCTTCTCTGAGTGTCATACTAGAAGGAAGAGTCTGGTTGATGCGCGCCATCTCCGCTTTCGCCAGCCGTGCTACGTCCAAAGTATTTGCTTTGGATTGCTTGATAATCCCAACCCCGACTAAAGGTACGCCGTTGCCCTTTAAAATGCTCCGGCGTTCTGCTGCTTCCACACCGACGCGGGCAACATCGCCTAAACGCACCAGATACCCATCCACCCCGCGCGCAAGGACAAGGTTACGGAAATCTTGGGGTGTGTTATAACCCCGCTGCATCCGCACGGTAAAGTCGCGAGTTAAAGACTCAATCGAACCTGCGGGAAGTTCAACATTTTCCTCGCGAAGTGCCTTCTCAATATCATCGACAGTCAGATTGCGCGCAGCCAAAGCATCACGATTGATCCAGATGCGCATGGCCTGATCTTGCCCACCTCCAATCCGAACACGCGACACGCCATCAAGTGCCGAGAAACTATCTTGAATATAGCGGCGCGCGTAATCGCTTAAATTCGACACACTCATGTCTTTGCCCGTGAGCAGAAGCCAAAGGATTACGTCATCATCGGCATTCGCCTTTTGGACTTCCGGCGGATCCGCTTCCTCGGGCAAATTGCCCAAGATGCCCGATACACGGTCGCGGATATCGTTGGCGGCGTCATCAATATTACGTTTAATATTGAATTCCACCGTCACGCTGGAGCGGCCATCGCTGCTTTGGGAGGAGATGCTTTTTATCCCTTCCACACCGGCAATGCGGTCTTCAATAACTTGGGTAATTCGGTTTTCAATCACATTGGCCGCAGCACCGCGGTAATTCGTAGTAATCGAAACAATAGGCGGGTCGATATCAGGATATTCGCGTAATGGTAAGCGGGAGAAGGAAACAAGTCCGAATGCAATCAGCAACAGATTCATTACCGCAGCAAAAACAGGGCGCTTGACGGAAATATCTGAAAGAAACATCCCGACCTACTCCTTTGAAGGCTTTGTAGGTGAGGCTGCCGCATCAGAAGAGGCGTTCTTCACCGTCACCTTCTGTCCTGGACGCACCATATTCAAGCCCCGGACCACCACCTGATCGCCTTCGACAAGGCCGTTCGTCACTTCGACTTTTCCTGGACGGCGCGTGCCAATCGTCACTTCGCATTCTTCGATTGTGCTTTCCGGCGTGATACGGAAAACATAATGTTTCACTTGCTTTTGGAAGATCGCTTCCTCGGGGATCACAAAGGTTTCCCGTTCGTTTTCCAGAAGTGTTACCTGCATCAACATCCCTGATCGGATCAGTCCCTCATCATTCGGGAGAATCGCCCGCACAAGAACCGAACGCGTAACCGGATCAATCCGTGTGTCGATCGTATCAACCGTGCCGTAGAAAACTTTATCCCCAATCCCATCGTTGCGTGCTTCGATGGGAACTCCGGGTTTCAGGCGAGGAACAGTCGATTCCGGGATATTGAAATCCAACTTGATTGTATCGGTATCATCGAGCGTCGTAATAGCTTGTCCGGGCTGAACCAGCGCGCCCACGCTTAATCGGCGAACCCCGAGGCGCCCATCAAAGGGAGCACGAAGTGTGCGATCTTCAATACGTGCTGTAATTTCTTTGATTTGCTGCTCAGTCACTTCGATTAATGTCTTGCGCTCATCAAGTTCCCGTTTCGCCGCAGCCTTATTGGCAATAAGGGTCTTAAGCCGTGCAAGTTCACGTTGATGTTCTTGCAGCTGAACGGTTGCGGCTTTGAGCTGCGCCTGCTCTTCATCTTGTTGGAGCAGCGCGATCACAGCACCTTTTTTTACCCGCTGCCCGTCCGAAAAACGGATGGCCTGGATAGGCTCGCTCACGTTGGAGGTAATGGTAATCGACTCATTTGCATAGGCATTGCCTAACACTTCCACGCTGTCATGGAGCTTTACTTTTCCCACGATTGCGGTGGTAACGGAGATGATTGGTGTTTCTTTGGTAATGCTGTCCTGGAAAAAAAGTTTATAGCCCATATAGCTTGCAGCAAGCACGAGTAGGAGAACAATCCCAACGACAAAAGACTTACGATTCACTGGCTGTACGTAGGGCATAAGGGTGTAAAAACTACTTGAGAATGATTATCGTTTTGTTTGAGTATGCTCTTTCAAAGTTAACAGTCAATGGAGAAAGAAGAAATTTTTTGATAATATGTCATGGACTGTTGTTGTTCACTCGTGTGGAATGTTGTCATCCCCGCGGAGGCGGGGATCTATTGTAGTCATAGGGAGGCAGACGAACAGAATTTTTACGAGTTCTTTAAGTATTGGATTCCCGCCTCCGCGGGAATGACAAAATGCCATTAAAGAGCATCTTCCCCCGTTGCGCCGGAGCTGATGCGAATCGCTTCTGCAACCTCATACACGAAAATCTTTCCATCGCCGGAACGACCCGTTCTTGCGGCAGTTTGGATCGTATCAATCAGCAGCGCGCAATCTTTATCTCGAGCAATAATTTCTATCTTAATCCGCGGCATATAATCGACCACATATTCTACGCCACGGTAAAGTTCCGTATGGCCTTTCTGATGACCGAAGCCTTTGACTTCCGTGATCGTAATCCCGTTAAAACCCGCTTCATTAAGGGCATCTTTCACGTCATCGAGTTTAAACGGCTTAATAATTGCTTCGATTTTTTTCATAACAATTCCGTATTTTGTAAGATTGAGGGAAAATGCCTAGCAGAGGTCGTCATTGCGAGGAGGAGGAACGACGAAGAAGCAATCCAGTTTTTACTTTAGGGCTGGATTGCTTCGCTCTGCTCGCAATGACGACGTCTTGTGAGGCTTCTACCCCTTATTTATCTATAGGAGTTTCCCCCGTAATATAATGGTGTAACAATGCTTTCATCTCATCGCGCTTCCAGTTAAACGCGCCCCGAATACTCGCAACCTGTTGACCTTGAGCATTTAATATGATGGTCGTCGGCAAGGCAGGGACGGAAGCTAAGCTATGGAAAGCGCTTTGCTGAGGATCCGCGTAAAGATCAAGTGCATCAATACCGTGGCTTTTATAAAACGCGCGAACATGGGAGCTCGAAGTAGCATCAACCGAAATCGGAACAATGCGAACCGCCTGGCCAATCTCAGATTTCTTAAACTCATTGAGTTCCGGTAACTCTTCAATACACGGAGCGCACCAAGTCGCCCAAAAATGGAGGATCGTCACCTGGCCCGTAAGATCAGCGGTGGTAAGTATATTGCCCGCTTCATCCTGAAATTCCGTTGGCATGAGAGCTTGAGGCTCCATCTGGTAAACGCCAGGAACTTTTATCCCTGAGGGACTATGGTTTGCGGCATAAATCGAAACACCAATAATCGCCAGAATAAAAAACGCGAAAAACCATTTATCGCGAGGCTTCTGGGGGGAAAGGGAAGGAGAGTCGCTAGGGATCATAAATGTTCATGCCGTGCTGTGTGTTTGTTGCCATCTTCAAAAGGATCTTGGTGAGTGATCACTCCTGCATTCGGATAGGCCTGCATGATCGCATCTTCCACCTCATCGGCAATCCTGTGCGCCTCATCCAAGGTGATATGTCCATCAAGCTCCAAATGGAACTGGATAAACGGGCGGAATCCCACATGGCGCGTGCGTAAATCATGCATGCCCTTAACATCAGGGTGGGAGAGAATAAGATCTTTGATTTTCTGGCGCTCTTCATCCGTAAATTCTTTGTCCATTAAACGGTCAAAGGCGCCTTTGGCCACAAGCCGTGCACCATTTAAAATATAGGCCGCAATCACGAGTGCGAGGAACGAATCCACCCAATACCAGTCGGTAAACATGAGCACCACGAAGGAGACGATCACCACTATATTAGCAGCGATATCAGTGGTGTAATGGAGCGAATCGGCTTTCACTAAGGTCGAACCAGTTTGCCGCACTACAAACCGTTGGAAGAGCACAAGGCCAATCGTCAAGGCGGTGGAAATAAGCATCACGATAATGCCGATCTCTCCGCTCTCAATAGGTCGTGGATTAAAAATCCGCTGTAAGGCTTCAACAGTAATAAATAAGCCGGAACCTGCAATAAATGCGCCTTGCAACAGTGCTGCGATATCTTCCGCTTTCCCGTGCCCGAAACGGTGGTCCTCATCGGGCGGCATGAGCGCATAGCCAATCGCAAAGAGATTCAACAGGGAGACGCTGACATCCAGCGCTGAATCGACTAACGAGGAAAGCAGGCTGAGCGAATCGGTAAGCGTCCAGGCAATCAGCTTAATAATGATAATAGAGAGCGCCACCCCGACCGAAGCATAGCTTGATGCCCGGGTAAGAAAGGCCCTGCGCTCAAAAGAAATCGTCTTTTGAGAAGGGGCAATTGAGGAGGATAGGCTATCGTGCATGCGTGTCCTTAGAGGTTAAGGCCGGGCGATCAGGGGGAAGTATAAAGACAAGCTCGGAATGTTCAACTTGAATCTGGCTTTGGGTATAATCAAGAGATGGAAGCCCTAGAAGAGGTCGTCATCGCGAGTGAAACGAAGCGATCCAGAAAAAAGCTGGATTGCTTCGCCCTACGGGACTCGCAATGACGACCTCTTTTGCTTGTTCTAACTTTGACATTTGCATGTCCGAGGGAAGATGTGTATAGTTTTTGGCGTAAGAGTTCATCCAAATGGGATTGTCTATGTTTATATTGTCTATCCGCCGTATGCAAACTTGTGCAATGGGCCTCGCGTTGGTGGTATTGCTTTCTGCCTGTGTCCCGCTGCAAAATTTTCAGAATGCGGCTCCGAATACCGTGGGTGCGGCATTGGCTCCGACTGAGCCGCCATTGTCGGCCGTGCTTGCAGATACCTTGCTTGGCGAATCGCTGATTGCATCGGTGGGCGAGAAACTGAACAATATGGATGTGGCTTACTATAATTATGCCTCCCAACGTGCGCTTGAAACCCTTAAGACCCGCACCGCTGCGGAGTGGAAAAACCCAGAGACAGGTGTGAACGGAGTGGTGACTCCTGATCGCACATTCCAACATGAAAATGGAAGATATTGCCGGGAATACCGCCAGCGTATCGAAGTATCGGGCAAACCTTATGAATCAGCGGGTACTGCTTGTCGGAACCCGGAGGGAATATGGGAAGTGATGGCCGCACCAGCGCTAATACCGCCAGCTCCAGCGCCAACCCGTTAGAATAATAGTGTGAAGAATAATAATAAAGTGGTTGAAGGAACTATGACAGAACAACACAACGAACCTCGTATTTTCAAAGGCGATTTAATGAAAGGCAAGCGGGGCATTATTTTTGGCCTGGCGAATAACCGTTCGATTGCCTGGGGCGTTTCCCAAGTGCTCCATGCACAAGGCGCGGAGTTGGCATTTACCTACGCAGGCGATGCGTTTAAGAAGCGCGTTGAACCATTGGCAGAAACGCTTGGCTCAAAGATTGTGTTGCCATGCGATGTAGCGGATTTTGCAAGCATCGATGCCGTGTTCGATCATTTGAAGAAAGCTTGGGGCTCGATTGATTTCATCCTCCACGCGGTAGCGTTCTCGGATAAAGACGAACTTAAAGGCCGGTATGTGGATACCTCCTTCGGGAATTTTGCGAACTCCATGAATGTCTCTGTTTACTCATTAACTGCGATCACGCAGCGCGCATTGCCACTTATGACCAAAGGCGGCAGTATCGTGACATTGACCTATTATGGCGCGGAACGCGTGATGCCACATTATAACGTGATGGGCGTATGCAAAGCGGCATTGGAAGCAAGTGTACGGTATTTGGCGTCTGATTTAGGCAAAGACGGTATCCGTGTGAATGCGATTTCTGCGGGCCCAATTAAAACGCTGGCGGCATCCGGTATTGGCGACTTTAACTATATCCTCAAATGGAATGAGCTTAATTCTCCGCTCCGTCGCAATACGACGATCGAAGAGGTGGGTAACTCCGCGCTCTATTTAATGAGCGATCTGGGCACCGGTATGACCGGAGAAGTGATGCATGTTGATTCGGGCTACCATATTGTGGGTATGAAAAACCCAGAAGCGCCGGATATGACCTTAGCACCGAAAGGTGAAAACAGCGCGGCGTAGGTAGGAATAGCAAGGGGTAGTAACTCCAAAAAAGGTCGTCATCGCGAGTGAAACGAAGCGATCCAGGCCTTAAAAAAGAAAACTGGATTGCTTCGTCGCTTCACTCCTCGCAATGACGACTACGGAAAGGTTAGTCAAGGAATCGGAAAGAATACATGTCGAGCAGCAACGGTTTGGGGAAGCTTTTCCATTTCATGACCTGGGGCGAAAGCCACGGCGAAGCGATTGGGTGTGTGGTGGATGGTGTTCCTCCGCGGATTCCTCTAACCGAAGCCGATATCCAAATCCACCTCGATCAGCGTAAGCCCGGTCAGTCGCGTTATACAACGCAACGCAAAGAACCCGATACGGTGAAAATTCTCTCTGGCGTATTTGAAGGCAAAACCACTGGAACGCCGATCAGCCTGATCATCCATAACGAAGATCAGCGTTCGAAAGATTATGGCGATATTGCGGAGAAATTCCGCCCGGGTCATGCCGATTATACCTATCATGAGAAATACGGGATTCGTGATTATCGCGGAAGCGGACGTGCGAGCGCGCGTGAAACTGCAATGCGCGTGGCAGCGGGTGCGATTGCGCGGAAAATTTTGAGTGAGACTGTGACCATCCGTGGCGCGCTTGTTCAAATGGGTACGAAAAAAATCGACCGCGCACGTTGGGATTGGAAGGAAGTGGGCAATAATCCCTTTTTCTGCCCGGATGCAAAAATGGCCGAAGAATGGGCGGTATACCTCGATGAAATCCGGAAATCCGGTTCCTCCATTGGCGCGATTGTGGAAGTCGTAGCCGAAGGCGTACCTGCCGGTTGGGGTGAGCCAGTCTACGATAAACTCGATGCGGACCTCGCCAAAGCCATGATGAGCATCAATGCCGTCAAAGGCGTTGAAATTGGCGCTGGATTCGAATCTGCAAGCTTGTCGGGCGAAGCTAATGCCGATGAAATGCGCGAGGGGAAAGGGAAGGGTGCTAAACCTGTGTTCCTTTCGAATCAGGCGGGCGGAATTTTGGGCGGAATTTCAAGCGGCCAGCCTGTCGTGGTACGCTTTGCACTAAAGCCGACGAGTTCTATCCTCACTCCGCGTAAAACCATCGACATGCAAGGCAAGAACACCGAGGTGATGACCAAAGGCCGTCACGATCCATGCGTGGGGATCCGCGCCGTTCCGGTAGGCGAAGCCATGATGGCCTGTGTTTTAGCCGACCATTTCCTCCGCCATAAAGCGCAATGTTCTTAATTGCTACTATCATTTAATACAAATAATGAGTTACTGCGCTTCCGCTGCTGATGTAAGTACGCTCCGCTTGGATACTCATAAATTCGCATTTTCGCTAGCGGCCTAGCAAATTTCTTCATAAATTCTCACACGCGAGTTTTCTTCGTTTCCTAATTTATTTTATATCCCCATCCTCCGAGGATTATTTTTTGGTAGTTAACGCTTTGTTAACGGATGGTGCTTAAATTATGTTTCCCACGCAAACAAGGGATGCAGAACGAAAGGCAAGAAAGGGGGGAGTTGTGATTGATTTTGTTGAAAAACGTAAAGAACTTGAGTGTTATATACTGGCGTATCGGAAGGATGCGCCGATGGCCTCTCCAGGCCCTGATGTGGCGGCATGGTTCCGTGATAAACTTCCTTTAAAAGGCGTTAGGCAATTGAATATCCGAGGGATGGATTTCGCACATACCAACCTTCACAGCGCAGAAATGGCAGAAGTTGACTTGCTCGGTGTTACCTGTGAAGGGGCTAATGCCCAATGTGCGGATATGTCCGGCTGTATCCTGATGGGGGCGAATTTAGCCAACGCAAATTTCCGTAAAGCGAATCTGGCAGGTGCGGATTTGCGTGGAAGCAATGTCAAGAATACCGATTTATCGGGCGCGAATTTGTGCGATGCCGATATCCGCGATATCCGTAATCTCCATGGAGCGATATTGCACGGCGCGATCCTAAAAGATATGCACTTAAAAGGGATGGATCTCTCTGGCATGGATTTAGGCGATGCCAACATGGAAGGTGCGGATTTGCGCGAGGCGAATTTAAGAGGCGTTAATCTGCGAGGCGCGAACGTAAAAGGCGCAGATTTTAAAGCAGCAAGCTTGAAAGAAGCTGTGCTGACGGGGGTTTCCGGCTTGAAATCGGAGCAGCTTGCGCTCGCATTCCATATCCGGACGATCATTATTGATCCTTCGGATGCGATGAATACGGAGATTCTCCACGCAGCAATAGCACTTCAATCGGCTGATCCGCAAGGGAGCATGCAACGAGTGAAGCTGTTGGAGACGGAAGGAACACGACACTAAATAAGAGCGTTTTCGCTTTAATTTTACACAAGGCGTTCAAGACGAGCCATGCGGAGTGTACATAGGTACATGAGCAGGGGGGAGATCGCAGAACAACGAAGTGTAAAGTTAAATGGAAAATGCTCAAAGGTTACTCTCCCCGGTCGCTGGTAATACCAGCTGCACCGGAGGTGGAGGAGGTGAAAGGGCCGGGAGGAGGGTAAAATCTTCCGGCCTTTTCTGTTTTTTATAGCGCTTGGCACGAGAGCGATTATAGTGGTCGTCCTAATATATCCCCAGGTACGGTTATGGTACACGAAACAATTATCCTAATTCCCGCGCGAATGGGTTCGACCCGTCTTCCCGGCAAACCGCTCGCGAATATCGCGGGCAGGCCCATGATTGTGCATGTGCTCGAACGGGCGAGGGAAGCCAATATTGGTGAAGTGTATGTTGCGTGCGCGGAAGAAGCGATTGCGGAAGTGGTGCGTAATGCTGGTGGTAATGCGGTGCTGACAAGCCCGGACCATCCTTGCGGTACGGATCGTATTTATGAGGCACTCCAAACCATTGACAAAGAAAAGAAAGTGAAGCGGATCGTCAATGTGCAAGGGGATCTGCCCACGCTTGACCCCACACTCATTCGCGATGCGCTGACACTACTGGATGACCCGAATGTCGATATCGGCACATTAGCAGCGGAAATCACCGAGCCGAATGAAACCACCAATCCAAATGTGGTCAAAGCCGTATTCTCGCTAATGCCAGGAAAAACCTCTGGCCGAGCACTGTATTTTACGCGTGCGGCGGCGCCTTCCGGTGAAGGAAAACTTTATCATCATATCGGGCTTTATACCTATACCCGCAAAGCTTTGGAGAAGTTTGTGGCGCTGCCACCTTCGCCACTGGAGCAGCGGGAGAAATTAGAGCAGCTCCGCGCGCTGGAAAACGGAATGCGGATTGATGTGGCATGCGTGAAAACCGTGCCGCTCGGCGTTGATACGCAGGAAGATTTAATCAAAGCGCAATGGCTGTTTGGCGTTGCGTAGAAGTATAAGTTAAGGAAAGACTTTATGGTTCATCACCCAGAAAAATTTGATGTTATTGGCATCGGAAACGCGCTCGTGGATATTCTTACCCATGTGGATGATGCGTTTCTGGCAAAGCATGGAATTCCCAAAAGCGTGATGCAATTGGTCGATGAGAAAACCGCACAAAGCCTTTATCAGGCACTGCCTGAGCGCGTAGAGCGTTCTGGTGGATCGGCTGCCAATACCATCGCAGGAATTGCCTCGTTTGGGGGAAGCGCTGCGTTTATTGGCAAGGTGCGCGATGATGTATTGGGAGAATTCTTCAAGCAGGACTTACTTAGCATCGGTGTGCATTATGGGACTTCCGATGCACTTGATGGTGAAAGTACCGGCCGTTGTATTGTGGCAGTAACACCGGATGCAGAACGCAGCATGAGTACCTATTTAGGCGTTGCGCCGCATATTTCGTCTAATGATATGGATGAAGCGCTATTAAGCGGTGCGAAGGTGTTGTATTTCGAGGGCTATCTCTGGGATCGTGATGATGCAAAACATGCAATCCGCAAGGCAATGCATATCGGCCATAAAGGCGAACAGGATATCGCTTTCTCACTTTCCGATCCGTTCTGCGTAAGCCGTCACCGGCAGGAATTTATTGACCTGATTGAAGAATATGTGACCATTCTGTTTGCGAATGAAGAAGAAGTCACGATGCTTATGGGCGCGGATCGTATGGAAGATGCGGTGCGCCTTATCCGGAACCATTGCGATGTAGCCTGCCTCACACGTGGCAAGAAAGGTTCGATTATCGTTGCAGGCGAAAAGGTGATCGAAGTGCCAGCGCAAGCGAATATTAAGGTAGTCGATACGACCGGCGCAGGGGATCTTTACGCTGCGGGCTTCCTCTATGGCTATACACAAGGCTTGCCGCTGGAAACATGCGGGAAGTTGGGAACAATTGCTGCGACAGAAGTGATTCAGCATTTGGGTGCGCGCCCTGAGACATCACTCGCAGAATTATGGGAAAGAGCCAAGGCGGCGTAGTTAGTTTTTACCTAAACACCCCAATAATATCCTTCACCGGCGCGTTACCTTCCAGGATATCATGAATGCGTTCGCATAACGGCATGGAGACGTTGAGCCTCTTAGCAAGAGCGCTCACCGAAGTTGCAGACATCACCCCTTCGGTCACGACATGCCGCTCAGAAAGGATCGCCTCAAGCGGTTTGCCTTGGCCCAACTGATAGCCCAGCGACATATTCCGCGATTGCATCGAAGAACAGGTCAGTACCAAATCGCCAACTCCGCATTGTTCAATCAATGTTTCCGCTTTCCCGCCTTTAGCGATAGCCAGCCGTGCCATTTCTTGTAATCCCAGTGCAATCAGCGCTGCGCGGACGTTATCGCCCATCTCAAGCCCGGCTGTGATACCACATCCAATCGCAATCACGTTTTTCACCGAACCGCCAATTTGTGCGCCGATAATATCTGTCGAAGGCGAGAGGAAGCAGGTTGAGGTCGAAAGCGAAGCGATCACCTTAGCGCTGATGTTAGCATCATTACATGCAAGCGTAAGCGCGGTGGGAGTGCCCGTTGCCACTTCGCGCGCAAAGCTTGGTCCGGTGAGAACTCCAATCGGATTATGGGGGAGGGAGGCTTGCACTGCTTCGCTCATGAGTGCGCAAGATTCATTCTCGATGCCTTTCGCGCAGATAATGAGTGGAACATCTTCAGCAAGCCCTAACTCAGCGAGTGTCTTCGCCGTGCCGCGCACATGTTGTGCAGGCGAAGCAATTAACAGGAGATCGCAGTCCAGAAAATCTTTTAAATTAGTGCTGACGGAAAGTGCTTCTGGAAGTGTCACGCCTTTTAAGAAAAGGTTGTTCTCATGCCATCCATTAACCGATGCTTCGACTTCTTCTTCGCGCGCCCACAGGAGCACAGGATTTCCGTGTGCTTGGGTAGCAACCACAGCAAGCGCAGTTCCCCAGGCGCCTGCACCGATGACTCCGGGTGTGTGATAGAGGGAAGAAGATGTGCGTGAGGTTGGCATAAAAAATCGTTCTGCTGTTAAGTCTCTCTTAATACCTGGCTGGTAGGTTGAGGATCATAGCGGACAAGGAACGAGGGCGCAATGATGGATTGTAAAGAACAAAGTAACCAGACGTCAAAAACGGATGTTGCTGAATTGCCTTGGGCAGCAGCCAATTGGTGGTTTGAACAACTGATCAATGCGCCATCATTATCTTCTGAAGAAGCAAAAGAAGAGGTGGAGAGTTCTCCAGAAGCTTTCGCGTTTGCTCCACCGCCACCTCCATTACCGCGTATGGAATACACCCCTGCGCCTTCCGCTTTTAATTGGTGGGAGACTGCTCCGGGATTTGATGCCTTTGCGTGGCTCACTAAGCCAAAACCACAAGCGCCAGCATGCCCATTCACACAGAGTGCATTAGCGCTGAATGACATATGGGGAAATTATTTCAAAGCATTGACAGGAACTGCCACCGCCTTGGCTCCAAGGACAATGTGTGGGATGACTTCTTTGCAATTTCCGCTGTGGAAGCTATAGTCAATTAGCTCTTATTTCAATTGCTTATCCTGTCCAGAAGCGCACCTCTAGGTTACCATCAGCATTTTACTTTTTCCAAAAACATTAATATGTTATACTGGTTGGCATCACAGAGAGCTAAAGGGATTACCATGGCAGAATTATACGAACTTATTAATGTCATAACGGATACAAAAATTACAGAACAAGAGCGTCTGTTAAAGGTTCAGGCCATGCTCCAGGAATCCCCTGAACTGCTTGTAGAAAGAGAACGTCCGCACGGTCCGCAGGATGACCCTTATCCCTCTGTGCTAGGATATGCCGTGGGCTGTGGCCACCTTGACACGGCGCGCTATTTGGTAGGGTGTTATTCGAATAAAGGGGGCCTCTTTGACAGGCTGGCTTATAATATATGGGGTCAGTATTCGCTTACCGAAGCACTCAAAGAAAATGGCGCTAACCTCTTCCTTTTGGCGGTCGTAAGTGGCGATCTTGACACGTTTCGGTATGTAACGGAACTGTACCAGAAGAACGGGCTTCTCACTGAAGTATTGAAAAAAAGAGCCGCAGGGTTCGTGTCTGAAGCTATTGATTGTAAAGATCCTGACATACTGTACGAAGTGGTAGAGCTGATTCGGGAGAACAAGTTTCTTAATAAAGAATTATTAGGTTGCGATAAAGAATTCTTAGGTCGCGCGGAAGCTTTGAGTAGCATAGCCTCAACTGGGGACCTTAAAAAGCTAGTTTATATGATGGGAGTGTACCAGGAGATCGGATCACTTACGGAAGCACTAACAGCATATGGCACAATTGAACTATGTCTACCGATAACGGATGGCATGAGCTTTTTTTCCAACACTGGTCGTCGCACTTACATGCAACACCATCCCCGTAGTGACCATGTTGTCGTACAAAATGCTGTTATTAATGGCCATTTGGAAGTGGTGTGCCTTCTGGAGAAGGTGTACGAGCAGATGGGGCTCGATTTCACAGAAGCACTCAAAGCAGGTGATCATGGTGCCCTGAGAAATGCTGCCGGTAAAGGAAATCTGGAAATGGTGCGTCATCTGGTAGGGGTATATAAGGAGAAAGGACTCGATTTCACAGAAGCACTCAAAGCAGGTTATCATGGTATTCTGAGCTATGCCGCTGGTTCTGGTAATCTGGAGATGGTGCGTTATCTGGAAGGTCTGTATGAGGAGAAAGGGCTCGATTTCACAAAAGCACTCAAAGCAAATTATCATGGTGCCCTGAGAAATGCTGCCGGTAAAGGAAATCTGGAAATGGTGCGCTATCTGGAAGGGCTATATAAGGAGAAAGGGCTCGATTTTAAGGAGGCACTTAAAGCAGATGATCATTATGCCCTGAGAGAAGCTGCAAGGATTATGGAGAGACGTTATAGTCGTCTTGAGAAGCATAGGCATTACAATACCTGCGTGCTATTAGTGGCGCTTGCGATTGAAGCTGGATTTAACGATCAAGAGCTTAATACGATGCTGGATACTCTTGATGGGAGAAGCAAGGAAGACATTTTTGGCACCGAAAATAATAGTGACATAAAAGTCTACATCAAAGCCCAGAAGCGCGAAATCCTTGAATTGGCAGATTTTAGACTCGCCAACCCCCGCACCCTAAGAACAGCTGAGGCTTTCACAAAGCTAACCCCAGACGAACGGGAAAACATCGCCATTTTAACAGCAGTGGGAACAAAACAAGATCCTGTGTTGCCTGCCGAGCTACTAAAGCAAATTGCTGCTAAAGCATCAGGCCTAGATCTTGAAAATCAGCCCGCTCTTCTTAAGGAACTAAGAATATCTGGAACGGAAAACTTATATTCCCCTTCTGAAACGTTTGGAACCATCAAAAAATGGGGAAAAATATGGGAAATACTGGGCGAAGCAAGAAAAACGCGGGAAGCTTTACATAAAGAGCGGGCCAAAGAGCAGGTCAAAGAGCAGCTGCCAAGCGACAAAGTCTCATCCGTTGTGGAAATCGATCCCTCCATTAATAAAGGCCCTAATTCCGGCACTAAAAAGACCGAAAATATTGGTTGGAGAAGCAAGGAGAAGGAACGTGTAAGAGAAAGTAAACAGAAGCGGGATAACCCGACCCCCGATTTCTCCTAATGACTCAGGTGCTGAAATAATAAGCTCGGCTATACCGTAACCACATTGCCAATGCAGCCACTTACATCGCCCGCTCCGAAAATGTTCCCATTTTGGGGAATGTAATTCTTTAATGCCCTTGCCTGTATGAGTGATTGCCAGAACTAGATTGAGCTCTATGGCTTCGGCTTCTAGTGCTGCTGGTACTGATATCCTTCTTAGCCCAGTGTGATTCATAGCTATTTTCGCTGCTAGAACTGACAGGGGTAATGTTACCGGTACTCTTCCCTCTTCGCCGTGTTTCATGTTCAGTAAAAGTTTCATCATTCTTGCCAGAGATTCTGTCTTTTAATTTAGGGGTATGTATCGGGCTACTGCACTGCGAATTCGTTGTATGCGTGTGGGAGCTAGAAGTTTTAGGGGAATGGGGGATGGATGAAGGTTTCTGGTCTTTACGATGTTTGTTGTCCGTTTGCAAAATTGGGTGTGCAGAAGTAACATTAAAGACGGTTTCTTCGGAAAAGTTGATGGTTTTTCCTTTGAATTCAAAAGGTGTAACATGTTTTTGGTACAGGACAGATCCTTTGCCTTCCAACGGAGGCAGCTTGTGATGACCAGGTCGTTGATGTAGTTCCCCTTCCACTTGATCGTGATCTTGGATTGGAGAGCCTTTTTTAAGAAGATGTTTAATAACGTCTATATAGGTATCGTGATCTGTCCCAGCTACCTTTAATTTTACTACAGCATATTCAAGAGGCGTTGCATTCCCTATCTCCGCTTCTGCAACGAGGTTTGCACCTTGGGAAATAAGTTTATCCACTAATTCTAACTTCCCATAAAAAGCAGCGTCATGCAGCGCAGTAACACCATCTTCTCTCACAACAAAGGCAAAGTCGGGATATTGGTTAAGAAGCGCTAACGCTTTTGCAGTATCGTTCTTTACGTACTTTAACCATTGTGCCATCAGCAGCGAATAATCCGGAGGAGTTGAGATACGTGGAGTATTCGGAGTAGAGGAAACCGAAGTTTTTCGCGGCGAGTGATTAGGTGTGTGTTTGGGGGTGGATGAGCCATTTCCCATGTGAGAATTACCTTGCTAGTGGTTGTAGAATTGTAACCACCTACAGTAATAGTCGTATAGAGAAAAAGCAAGGAAACTTAATCCCCACCAAGCAAGGTTTTCGGCGGGGTATAGGCATGGTTTAGCGCATTGGCGACGGCCTCATGTACGACGCGTCCACGGAAGATATTTAAGCCGTTTCGGAAGTTTGTATCCTCGCGAAGAGCGGTGCGGAAACCTTTATTTGCGAGTGCCAGTATATAAGGAAGAGTCGCATTCTCCAGCGCATGGCTGGCCGAAAATGCGACCGCGCTTGGCATATTCGTCACGCCGTAATGGATGACCCCTTCATATTCAAATGCAGGGTTTTCATGAGTGGTGGGCTTACTGGTGGAGATACATCCCCCTTGGTCGATCGCCACATCCACAATCACCGAACCATGGCGCATTTCCCGAACGAGTAGCTCATCCACAAGCTTTGGCGCCGCACCTCCAGGAATAAGCACTGCGCCAATAAGGAGGTCTGATTCCCGAACATGTTCTTCAATCGATTCCCGTGTCGTATACACCACTCGCACACGGCCTTTTAAACGGCCTTCCAAGGTGCGTATCCGGTCAATAGAGCGTTCTAAGATCGTTACATCCGCGCCTATGCCTGCTGCAATTTGTGCAGCATTTAATCCGACGACCCCGCCGCCTAAGATCGTTACTTTACCCGGCGCAACGCCAGGAACACCACCAAGGAGAACGCCGCGTCCGCCTTGTGCTTTTTCAAGATAGTGCGCACCGACTTGTACCGCAACCCGGCCCGCTACTTCACTCATCGGTGTAAGCAGTGGGAGGGAACCGTTTTGTAAGGTAACGGTCTCATAGGCAATGGCGATGCAACCGGATTTAATTAGTAAATTCGTGAGTTCGGCTTCAGCGGCCAAATGGAGGTAACAAAACAGCACCTGTCCTTCGCGGATGAGGCTAAATTCGCTCGGTTGCGGTTCTTTGACTTTGACAACCATTTCCGCGCGGGCATAGACTTCGTCAATCGTAGGAACGAGCAGCGCACCGGCCGTATGGTACATTTCATCGGTAAAGCCAATGGAATGACCGGCTTTCGATTGTACAATCACCTGATGCCCGTGACGGACAAGCTCTTTTACACCGCTGGGTGAGGTACTGACGCGGTATTCATGGACTTTCGTTTCCTTAGGGATTCCGATCAGCATACACTATACCTTTTTGCCAGTTATACGACCATTAGGGGTATCCTAGCATCCAATAGTAAGTAATTCCTCAACAGAAGCTAAGGCTTATTAAAAATCAAACTGTGCCCGCAGCGTGATAATCGAAGGATTATCATTTGGGACGACACTGGTAGCATCGGTATCAACATATTCGTAGGATGCAAGGAACCGTAAATGTTCCAACGCGTACCAATTCAGTGCTAATGCGGTACTGTCCATCTTTCCACCTTGGATGAAGGCATCGTTTAAGTCCAGCCCGCCATAGCGCACCGATACTTCCCATGCTCCCCATGTGCCGTTCTCGCGGCTGAAAGGGGATTTCGGTTTAATGGGGGAAAAAAGACCTTTAGAAACACTGTAAGAGCGTGATTCTCCGGTTAGGACATACGACGCCTGGACATACCATGCGCTAAGGTCAGCGCCACCGCCACCTGCCACGCCGCTGCGCTCAACATGGGTATTTAAGAATTCGCTTTGTACATAGGCATTTTTATATTGTCCGGCAAACTCGAGCGCGCCAAGCGTAACATCATCGACATCATTAATTGTGCCGGTATCTACTGCATTACTATCGGCTAAGCGGCTCATTGGACGGTAACGGTAACGAACTGAATCCGTCTCATTATCTGGCGTACGGTAGCTTCCTGCCGCACCCACATGGAGTGTTAGGCCATCTTTCTCGTTAATCGGGGCATATGTCGCACGCGTCGTGACGGAAGAACCTTCATCATCTGCGCGGACATCGCCTGCGCCTTCACCAAACACACCTGCATGCAGTGACCATTGATCACCCCAAGTGCTTGTGCTCACACCAATATGGCGTTCCGGCGTAAATGCTGTGAGTGATGCGCTTTCGGCAAAGGTGAGGTCAAAGCTGCCGCTTAATTGTTCAAGGCTAATCGCTTCTTTATGTTGACCGGCCGTGATAGCAACATTCTCAAATCCTTTATAACGGATATAGCTATCGAGAAGCTGAAGTTCGTTATGTGCGGTTTCTACCTGGAATGCATAATCCCAATCGTGGTAAGCGGTTCCTTTGAATCCAATCCGTGCGCGGCGCAGCGTGGTTCCGTTGGAATAGTCCGCATTATCATCATTAAACCATCCAGCATCGGCCTGAATTCCACCCGAAAAGGCAAAGGAGAAATCGCCATCAGCCGATTTGAACGTTGGGAGTGGATCAAGGGTAACGGATACCGCTTCTGCTTTCGTCTCTGCTTTGGAGGCTTTAGAGGCGGGAGCTGAAACAGGTGAGGCAGCCGCCGGAGCAACTGCCTGCTTCTGTTCTGTTTTAAGGCTTTTAATTTCGCGCTGAAGAAGCTCAATTTGCTTCTCGAGCGTCTCAATGCGTTCGCTGTCAGTGGCAGCAAAAGAGGAATATGGGAAAAGAAACGGGGTTAATGCCACTCCGGTTAAGAGTGCTTTCCGAGTTAATTTCATACATATTCCTCTATTCTAACTATTCACTACTATTGAAGTTCTTTCGCGCGGCTTTGAGCAGCTTTCAAATCATCCGCAGGTAATGGAACCAGTCCATGGAAGGAAAGTGAGCCTTCCTCTCCAATCATTTTGTCATTAAGGAGATGCTGAACGAACTCACGCAAGCCTTTGACTGTCTTCACATTGGCTTTCTTCACGTAAACGAAGAGTGGACGTGAAATGGTATAGGTTCCCGATGAGATGGAGTCCAAGGTTGGCTCAATCCCATTAATCGGGTTCCCCTGTACGGTGCTCGCATTTTCTTCCAAGAAGCTGTAACCGAAGATACCCAGCGCATTCGGGTTGGTATTGAGTTTTTGAACGATCAGGTTATCGTTTTCGCCGCTCTCGATATATTTCCCATCTTCTCGGATTACGTGGCACGCTTTCTTACGGATTTCCGAATCAGCAAATGCTTTTACATACACCGGATGCTCCATACATGCGGCTTCCAGCACCATCTCAGCAAAGGCATCGCGCGTACCAGAGGTCGGAGGAGGGCCGTATACTTGGATCTCAACTTTCGGCAAACTTGGAGAAACATCGCTCCAGAATTTAAACGGGTTTGCTACTAATTTATCTTTTACCGGCACTTGTCCTGCAAGGGCGAGGAAGAGTTCCTGTTTGGTGAGTTTGTATTTCGGTGCAGATTTCGCATTTGCCAGCACGATACCGTCAAAACCGATTTTGAACTCAGCAATATCTTTTACGCCGTTTTGTTTGCACAGCGCAACTTCGCTTTCTTTAATAGGGCGGGAAGCATTCACGATATCCGGGAAAGCATCGCCTACACCCGTACAGAAGAGTTTAAATCCTCCACCCGTACCGGTCGCTTCAACGATCGGTGCGCTAAATGTGCCGGTGCGCCCAAAATCTTCAGCGGCAATGGTCACGAAAGGATATACGGTGGAAGATCCAACCGCGCGGACTTGGTCGCGCGCTTGGGCTGGCTGGGAGGCCGCAGCCACGCTGATTACAAGTGCCGTGGAATAAAGGAATTTTTTGAACATAGGATACGCCCTCATATCAAAATATTGTTGCAATGTCGTGGCAAGCATCTATACGTAGATGTTCGCAGGACCCTAGGTAGAAAATCTACGATATAATGTATCGATTCCTAGCGTTAAGCCGGATCATACAAGAGTCTTGACAGTATGCAAGGACATTTTTATAATAATAGAAGTATCTAAATAAAGCAACACAAGAGCTGATTTAAGTCTTTCCTATTTAAAGGAAAATCGTACGGAGAATACTATGAGCACCATGAGAACAAAACATGCATTACGGGCACTTTCGGCACTTGCTCAGGAGTCTCGTTTGGCTGTTTTTAAGCTGTTGGTGCGTTACGGTCAAGAGGGGTTGCCAGCAGGTCAGATCAGTGAGGAGCTGCATGTTCCACCTGCGACGCTGTCGTTCCACCTTTCCCAAATGACCAATGCGAAATTACTTGTCTCCCGCAGAAAAGGGCGGACTATCTATTATGCTGCGAATTATGAGCAGATGCAGGGCTTGCTGTCGTATCTCCTTGAGCGTTGCTATGAAGTAACGAGTCAGGAAGGCGAGGACGAGGCGGCGCAGGTAGAAGAGCTTTCAATCAGCGAGCGTGTACGGCACACGACGACCGCAGGATAACGGAGTGCGTATGCACCCCCAATCTCCATCACAAAAAACACGGAAACCTTCCTGGCTCACTCAAAAGGAGCGGGGGAGTGTGCTCCTGCTCGATTGTATTTGCTGGATTGCACTCCATATGCCGCGGATATTAGGGCGGTTCCTGCTTTATCCGATTTGCATTTATTATCTCATCTTTATCACAAGCAATACGTTTAAAGGCTCGGTTCGTTATCTTTCCACGATATGGGGAAGACCTGCGCGTTTTTGGCATGTCTACCGCCATTACCACATTTTCTCCGCCGTGATTTTCGATAAAGTCTTGTTCCTTAGCAACCGCTTCCAGCGCTACAAGATCAACCTCCATGGGAGAGAACTCATCACGGATGCCGTTGCCAAAGGGCAGGGCTGCTTGCTGATTGGTGGGCATTTGGGGAGTTTCGAATGTATGCGCGCACTGGGCACGACCTTGCCCGGTTTAAAAGTGCGCCCGCTGATGTATCTTGGCAATGCAAATAAGATTGGGGGTCTCTTGAATGGATTAAATCCGGAGCTTGCCGATTTGATCATCAATATGAACGCTCCTGATGCGATGTTAAAAGTGCAAGAAGCGCTCGAGAATAACGAAATGGTGGGCGTGCTCGCCGACCGTTTGCCGCCTTCTGCCTCTAACCAAAAGATGATAAAAGTGGACTTCCTTGGAAAAAAAGCCGCATTCCCTGCGGGCCCTTTTATGTTAGCGAGCGTGATGAAAGTCCCGGTAATTTTCTTTACCGGGCTGTATCGCGGGGATCTGCAATATGATGTATATTTCGAACCTTTCGCGGAAACCCTCACGATTTCGCGTGAGTCGCGCGAAGAGGATCTAACGCGTTGGATTTCGCTTTATGCAAAAAAACTCGAGCATTATTGCCACTTGGCGCCCTATAATTGGTTTAACTTTTATGATTTCTGGCAGGAGTAAAGATCCAGCTTTTGACTTCTGGATTGCTTCGTCGTTCGATTCAATTTACAAAGCGTTTGCTCTGTAAATTTCATGCTTACTTCTCGCAATGACGGCCGAGCAAGTAGTGAGAGGTAGAGAATACCAGAAGAGGTCGTCATTGCGAGCGAAGCGAAGCAATCCAGAAGGGCCATTGAAGCGCGTAAAGAAAATGAAAAAGATTATTATAGCACTGCTGCTCCTGTTGCCGTTTTCTGCTGTGGCAAGCGATACGTCAAAATCATGGAATATGAGCGAGTTGCTCGCTTCTTTGAAGACATTAAGCGAAGGAAAACAAAGCCAGCGCCATTTCACGGAAACTCGGCAAACCCGATTGCTTAAAAAGCCGATGGTCTCTGAAGGTACACTCACCTTTATTCCGCCTGCAACCTTTGTAAAAACCATCAAGACGCCTGGGGAAGAAGAAGCCACCATTGCCGGGAATATCGTAACCTTGAAAAAACGCGAAGAGCATGGCTACCGGATTGATCGGATTGCGCTCGATGGCCACCCGGCGTTGGAAGGCACGTTGGGCAGTTTTGTACATCTGATGCGCGGAGAAAAAGCAGCACTCGAAAAGTTATTCACGACAGAAACTTCCGGCTCAGAAGAAGCCTGGGAGTTGACGCTCACCCCGCGCTCTCAGGAGATGCTGGAATATATCCAAGAAATCCGGGTAGAAGGCGGGAAGGGTGATCTCTCCACGATTACCTATGAAGAAACGAACGGGAACCAAATCACCCTGCAGTTAGGAGCGATAGAGCAATAATGAACCTCAAACGCTTCCTCGCTGCTCGCTATATCCTCTGGCATCTCATGGGCGCATTGTTGTTGATCGGCACGCTCCTCCTGACGCAGTTGAATATTAGGAACGACATCGAAGTTTTCCTACCCAAAGCGGAACAGCAAAATGGCCGTCACGCAATAGTCTCCGAAATACTTTCCCATAATCCCCAAGGGGCATTTACGCTGATTGCCATCCGTGGTGGGGATGCAAAAGCACTGGCAGAAACCAGCAAAGCCTTCGCTTCCCTGGTGAAGCAGAAGGAAGGCATTGTGTCGGTTATGAATGGAACCGTATCCTTTGATCCCGCACTTTTCAAACGCTTCTTTTCCTACCGTTATCATCTGGCGCCAATGCAAGGGGAGGCCTTCTCCGCCAATGGGTTATCCGACAATCTAAATGCAGCACATCAATCGCTTGGAACCTCTGAGGCGATGCTCACCGAAGCCACGTTGAGTGAAGATCCGACCGGTGCTTTCAAGCAGTTACTTAAAGCCTGGGAGCCTAATGCGGCACTCAATCCCAGAATCGTGAATGACGTATGGTTCTCAAATGATGAAACCGCGGCACTGATGGTGGTAGTAAGAAACACGGAGGCGTTTGAACTGGAGCGCGAAGAGGCGTTTATCGCGCAGATGGAGACACTTTTTAATCAAGCAAAAACCAGCCCGTCTTTGACCTTACATCTAAGTAGTCCGGATGTGATTACGGTGCGTACCCATCATTATATCAGCAAAGAAGCAAGTATGCTGGGGTTGATTGCGACAATACTGGTGGTCGGGCTGCTGGTGCTGGTATTCCCTTCCGCCAATGCCCTGTTGCTGATCATGTTCCCGCTGGTAATCGGTACGATTGTGGGAGTAGCCGCGGTGCAGCTCGCCTATGGCTATATCCACGGGATTACGCTAGGTTTTGGCGTTACGTTGTTAGGGCTTGCAACGGATTACCCTGTGCATCTTCTCTTTCATTTGAAATCGGAAAATCGGAATAAAACTTTGCTCACAATCTGGCTTGGAGTGATCACGACCTGCTGCGGATTTGGCGCAATGCTGTTCTCGGATTTTCCGGGTCTTCATCAATTGGGACTGTTCGTGGTGGTCGGATTAATAGGAGCCGGAGTTTCCGTTTCTTTCATGCATCTGATGCTCGGAAAATTTCCGTTGGTGCAAAGTAATCCTCGCGCACTCATCCCAACCATTCCCTTTGCGATCCCTCATCGCAATCTCCTTTTGGCTGTCCTGATTATTGGGGCGAGCGGTGTGTTATGGTGGGAATCCTACAGCAGCAAAGCAACGGTATGGGAGCAGGATATCAGTCGCTTAACGCCGGTTCCTAAAGCATGGCTTCAAGAAGATCGGATGATTCGGGAGTCGCTCCATCTGCCCGATGTACGATATATGCTCGTGGTAGAAGGAAAGAGCATGGAAGAGGCACTCGAACGGAGCGAGGCGATCGTTCCGCATATAGAGCTTATGAAGGCGGTGGGGCATATGGGGGATTATCAAATGGCGGCGCGGTATTTACCGAGCGAGAAAACCCAGCATGCACGATTAGCAGCGATCCCGAAGGCGGAAATCATCAAAGGCAATCTTGAGACAGCACTTATAAATTCTCCCGATTTTGCACCAGAAGCCTTTGACGGAACGGTAAGTGCGATTCTAAAATCAAAGAATCTTCCGCTGCTTAAAAAGGAAGATTTCGCAAGCACGCCGCTCGCTGCGCCTTTAAATAGTTTATTACTAAATCCTTCGGATGATGTATGGTATGCCCTGATCCCGCTATCTTCCTTGCGTTCGCCGGAGGTGGTCGCGAGTAATGTGAAGCTGCTTGGGCTTCCTTTTGTCCATTGGGTGGATATGAAAGAGGAGCTCTCCGAGATACTGACTTCCTATCGCGAGCAAGCCTTCACGCTGTTGAGTTATGGGATATTGGCCGTGCTTTTTGTATTGGTGATTGCGAAACGGAAAATGAAGCTGATTTGTAATGTGTTCTTGCCGGTTGCGCTGCCGATAGTGCTTGTTCCTGCGGGGGTGATGTTATTTGGCGAGGGCTTGGGATTATTCCATTTGATGGGGCTGTTGCTCGTCGCAGGCATCGGAATAGATTGCGCGCTGTTCCGGTTTGGAAATAAAGAAGGTGGGGAGATGCACCTGGAAACAATGCAATCCATTGCCATTTGCGGATTGACGACGGTGATTGCCTTTGCGGTGCTCGCGTTTTCGTCCATTCCGATGCTAAATATTATGGGGATGACGGTCGCGATCGGTACGGGAGTAATTACGCTCCTATGCCTCACGCGTGAAGGAAAAAAGAACGGCTAGAAGAGGTGTCATCCTCGCGAAGGCGGGGATCCAATGCGGTGTTCTTTTGATAATTTTATTTTTAATGCAGTAGATTCCCGCCTCCGCGGGAATGACAAATGAGCTAGTACAACGGAGATAATATTGGGAATAAAGGCCTATATCACGGACTATACCTTGGTCAATGCACTGGGTGCAGGGCGTGATGCCTCGCGCAATGCGTTGCTTCATGGGCGTTCTGGTCTCACACGCTGTGACTTTGAAGATGTGGCGCTTAATACCTATATCGGTAGGGTTCCCGACATTGAATCGCTCGACTTTCCAACAAAATTTGCAACACATGATAACCGTATCAACCGCCTCGTTTATCATGCACTACAGCAAGATGGGATTGAGGCGCGCATCCGGAAGCTCGTCGCGCGTTATGGGAATGCGCGTGTGGGATTGCTGATAGGTACGAGCACGTCGGGCATACTGACCACCGAACATGCCTATCGCAACCGAGGAAATGATGGCGCACTGCCGGATGATTTTTCTTTCCAAAACAGTAATGATCATTGCGCGATTTCGGTATTTTTGCAGGAATATTTAGGCGTGAGAGGTGTGTCTTATACAATTTCAACTGCCTGTTCCTCGAGTGCTCGTATTTGCTCTGATGGTATGGGATTGTTGGCGCTTGGGATGTGCGATGCGGTGGTCTTAGTGGGTGCGGATAGTCTTTGTCTTACGACTTTATACGGATTCAATTCATTAGAACTTCTTTCCCCTGAGCCTTGCATGCCCTGCGATGCCAACCGAAAAGGTATCTCGATTGGCGAAGCGGCCGCCATTGCGATACTGGAACGCGATCCTGCTGCACTCGCGATTACAGGCTATGGTGAAAGCTCGGATGGGTATCATATGTCCTCACCGCATCCAGAAGGGAAAGGCGCTGAGCAGGCCATGCGCGAAGCCTTAGCGAGATCGGGGTTAAAGCCCGATGAGATAGATTACATCAACATGCACGGCACAGGCACACGCGCGAATGACAGCGCGGAAGATCAGGCCATCGCACGGGTGTTTGGAACTACGACGCCCGCAAGTTCAACCAAAGGCTGGACGGGGCATACACTCGGGGCGGCGGGTTTAACGGAAGTCATTTTTTGCGCACTCGCACTGGAAACCGGCATGATGCCAGGGACATTGGGATTAAAGGAAATCGATCCGACGCTGACCTCCCATATCCTCACCCACACGAAAAAACAGCCCCTTCGGCGGGTGCTCACGAATTCGTTTGGCTTTGGAGGGAATAATTGCAGCTTGGTGTTGGAGAAAGAGGCTTAAACAATCTCCCATGCCTCAACTGGCCCCTGCACGACATGAAATAACGGATGCGGTGTGAATGCGGCAGTGGCGTGGACGCGTTGGAAAGTTGTAGTGCAGCGTGTTCCAAGTTTTTCTAGTAAATGCTTGCGTTCATAGGCCATTTGTTCGGATGTTACGGAAATCAGATGGCCTGTGGGTGGCGCTATAATTTTTGACTGATCAAAATTATAGCCACGTGCAAGTGACTCGGTATGGACATAAGAAAGGTAAAGAGCAACCGCACCTAAAGGATCCGGGTGCTGCTTAAAACGTAATAACTGGGGATGATTGGTATAGCCTTTCGTCCGCCCATCGAGTACTTTCTGGGCGAGCAACGTCTCCCGCCAGAGCGCAACAATGCCCTTGGCGTCTAAATACTGAGGATGTAAGGACCATAACCGCATAAAAAAAGTATAGCACGCTAGGATGTAATCAGGTATGCAAAACTGTCTTTCCATTGAAGCCATCAGCGTTATCGCACCCGGTATTACCGACTGGAAATCCGCATTTGCTGGTGGAAATTATAGCTTGCCGACAAGCGAAATGGAAATCCCCGCACCCTCTTTCCTCCATCCGCGCGAACGCAGGCGTATGAGCGCTTCAGCAAACCTTGCATTATGCGCGGCGGAGCAAGTTTTAGAGGGGCGAACATGCGATATCCCCGCGGTATTTGCATCGTCAGCGGGAGAGTCTTTAATCTTGCATCGGATACTCGAGAGTTTAAATACACCCGAACGGCTTGTATCTCCGACACAATTCCACAATTCTGTGCATAACAGCCCGGCGGGATATTGGAGCATCGGGAAAGAAGTTCATGCTTCCACGATGAGTATTGCCGCATGGGATGGAACGGTTGCGGCGGGTCTGCTGAAAGCTTCCGCCCAAGCGCTGGTGGAAGATACGCCCGTGTTGCTTGTACTTTATGATACACCATGCCCTGAGCCACTTCACGCGAAGCGCGTTATCGATTTCCCCATGGCGGTGGCGATGGTGATTGCACCGGGAGGGCAAGTGTCCGTGCGTAGTGTATCTTCGCAAGAACCCATCACCGTTCCCACAACCCAAGCCGGCAAGGCACTCTGGAAAGGAAACCCAATTGGACGCATCACGCCCTTGCTTGAAGCAATGCTGGCGCCAGGTGGTGAAGTGAACTTAGAAGGAAATGGGAGCAGTGGGGTAGGGGTGGTTATTACCTAAAGGCTACATCCTGACATGGGCGGAGGGTTTATCCCTGCCATGTACCCGGCTGACATGGGACATATGGCCTTTGTAAGTCTCATCCGTAATTTCTTCGAGTTCCGTGAGGTTACGGGGGCCAAGATAATTATGTGCACGCCGAGCAAACGTGACGAGCGATAGGTTCCCCACTCGCGCATGGCGGTTCATATGGTCTGCCATTTCGGGGATTTCCCGACATACCCATTCATGGCGTTTCAAGAATTGATAATTATCCTCATAGAGTCCAAGCTCCTGATAGGTATTCCGCGCCTTCCCTATATGATTCAAAGGGGTGTGGCTATCCCAGGAGAGATAATAAAGCTGAGTAAGCGGATATTGGATCTTCTTGAAATACTCAGCATATTCGCGAAGTGTCTCGTATTTTTCCTTAAGCGCTGGTTCTTTATTAATCAGCTTCAGCGCGCCTTCGATCGAAATCGCATCAAACGCTGCGGCATGTTCGCTCCTGAGAAGGGGGGTACTGGTACGGATTTTCTGGACGAGAGTTTCGGGGAGTGGAGAATGATGGGTGCAAGTGACTTTAATCCCTTTCCCTCGCTTATCTTTTGAGGGAAGAGAACAGGTGCCGATATTGAATATACGAGCGATTTCCCGTGCCGTAATGGCCATAATAGTTAAACCCTCTCCCGGCACAGATTATTCTGCACCAATTAATATATTAACATATAAATGGCCGGATAGCAAGGTTTTTCTGTTGTTTTACAGGAGAATAGAGCGAAAAAAGAGGGGAAATTGAGTGGTATTTTATATATAAAAAACAGTATGTTAGTAATTTTTATCTCTGGGGTGGAGGTCGAATTTTATTGAATTAGTATCTTAATTATGATATAAAGTTCGCCGCAACCAAAGGGAACGAAACCTATGAAAAATACAGCAAAAAGCCTGTCACCCGAACAGCAAGAGCAACTCAATAAAAAACTATTCAAAGCAGTAACGGCGGGAGATTTCGAAAATGTTAAAACTCTTTGTAATCAGGGTGCAGACCCTAATGCGGTGGATAGTAGCGGCGATACTGTCCTGTATTTTGCTGTCAGCAGTGGAAATTTGGAGTTTGTAAAGTACTTAATTGCACAAGGTGCAGCACCTAATGCGGTGATTAATGGTCATGGTACTGTCCTGCATGTGGCTGCGGGTACTGGAAGATTGGCGTTGGCAAGATGCCTTGTTGAAGGCGGCGCGGACCCTAATGTGGTAAATGGGTGCAAGTATACGGTCCTGCACTATGCTATCAGATATGCTATCAAAACGGGAAATCTGGATGTGGTAAAGTATTTTATCGAGCATGGTGCAGACCTTAATGCGGTAAATGCGTGGAAGGATACGGTCCTGCATTGTACTGCCGACTTGGAAGACCTAAGCTTGTTAAAACTCCTCCTCGCTGCAGGTGCTTTCCTTCCTCAGAAAGTTGCCATTCCCCAAGGTTTCTCTCATGCAGATTTTGACGATCTAGGCCGCCTCTTGTTAAGCAACCCACAACAGTTTAGTGAGTCGGCAAACCGTGACGAAGCACTCGTGGATCAATGGAAGGTTCTATTGGAAGGCCTACCGAAAGATGAAGGAACGCGTCATAACCTAATTGCTCTTGTGATATATGAAACTTATACCACCTTGTTTAAAAAGGCAATTCACGAGAAATTGGGAATTGATCCTGCAATCAGCTTTGAACAGAATGAGGTGTTTAAGAAAGCGGCAGTCGCACAAGCAGATATTCTTTCCCCTATGCCTACGCCGATAAACCCACCTGAGAACCCTCAGGCCGAACAAACCTTCGTCAACCGTTTCCGCCCCGAAGGTCCTGTCCCAAGCCTTATGACCTTAAGCGCCCGGAGCTTGGCGGAATCTGCCATAGACGGCCAGTTACAGAGGTAGTGGGGAGAGAGTAGGAGAGAAGGGCTAGAAGAGGTCGTCATTGCGAGCGGAGCGAAGCAATCCAGCCTTAAACAAAAACTGGATTGCTTTGTCGTTTCACTCCTCGCAATGACGACCTCTTTTGGTATTTCTACCTTTTTACATAATTTTCCATTTTGGATAAACGAAATAGCAATCTTAATGCTTCGTCAGCGCATCCTGCGCATCCGCATCGCCATCCACGGCTTTGCTATTCCCGGAATCCGAAGGCTCTTCCCATTTCACAGGCTCAATAGGCCGTGAGAGGGCAATACCGAGCACTTCATCCACCGTTGATACTGGAATGATTGTCAGGCCTTTTTTGACATTCGCAGGAATGTCCTCAAGGTCCTTCTCATTTTCTTTAGGAATAACAACCGTTTCGATCCCGCCGCGAAGGGCAGCCAAAAGTTTCTCTTTGAGGCCTCCAATCGGAAGTACGCGTCCACGGAGCGTAATCTCGCCCGTCATTGCCACGGATTTCTTCACAGGAATACCGGTCATCACAGAAACGATTGCGGTGCACATCGTAATCCCGGCAGATGGCCCATCTTTTGGAGTAGCCCCTTCCGGTACGTGAACGTGGATATCCTGTTTTTGGAATTCTGGCGGGGTAATGCCGAATTCCACACCCCGCGCGCGGACATAACTTGCCGCTGCCTGGATAGATTCCTGCATCACATTGCCGAGCTTACCGGTGATCGTCATCTTGCCTTTACCTGGCACGCGCACTGCTTCAATCGAAAGCAGGTCGCCACCGACTTCCGTATAAGCAAGGCCTGTGACCACACCAATGAGGTCAGACTCTTCCGTCTTACCGAAGCTGTATTTCCGCACGCCCGCATATTTTGGCAAACGTTTTGGTGTGATACTGATTTGCTCTTTGCCGTTCATCAGGATTTCTTTGAGCGATTTTCTTGCCAAGTTTGCAAGCTCGCGCTCTAAGCTCCGAACACCGGCTTCGCGGGTATAGTAACGGATCAAATCACGAATCGTGGCTTCGCCCACTTCCCACTCATTGCCTTTAAGCCCATGGTCTTTCTCGATTTTCGGCAAAAGATGGGTTTGAGCAATCGCCAATTTCTCATCTTCCGTATAACCCGAAAGGCGGATGATTTCCATCCGATCAAGCAGCGGGCGCGGAAGGTTGAGCGTATTCGCGGTTGCGATAAACATCACATCCGAGAGGTCATAATCCACTTCCAGATAATGGTCTTGGAAGCTAGAGTTTTGTTCAGGATCAAGCACTTCCAGAAGCGCCGATGCCGGATCACCCCGATAATCTAATCCCATTTTGTCGATTTCATCGAGCAGGAAGAGCGGATTAGAGGTCTTCGCCTTCTTCATGCTTTGAATGATTTTACCCGGCATCGAACCGATATAGGTACGACGATGCCCACGGATTTCCGCCTCATCCCGCACGCCGCCAAGCGACATACGAACATAGCTACGCCCCGTTGCTTCCGCAATCGAGCGTGCAAGTGAGGTCTTCCCCACACCCGGTGCGCCAACCAGGCATAAAATCGGGCCTTTAAGTTTCTTGGTACGTTGTTGTACCGCGAGATATTCAAGAATGCGTTCTTTGACCTTCTCAAGGCCGTAATGATCCCGATCAAGCACCTTCTTCGCTTCTTTAATATCGCGCTTCACTTTGCTCGGCTTTTTCCAGGGAACCGCAATAAGCCAATCCAGATAGTTTCGAATCACGGTCGCTTCTGCGGACATCGGATTCATCATCCGAAGTTTTTTCAGCTCACCCACTGCCTTCTCCATAGCTTCTTTGGAGAGGCGTGCAGCCTTGATTTTTCTCTCTAACTCTTCCGCCTCGCGCGTACTATCTTCGCCATCACCAAGTTCTTTATGGATGGCTTTAAGCTGTTCATTAAGATAGTAGTCACGCTGCGTTTTTTCCATCTGGCTTTTCACGCGCGAACGAATTTTCTTCTCGGTCGTAAGTAACCCGATCTCATTTTGCATAAGGGTCAAGATTTGCTCTAACCGTAAACTGATCGAAAGCGTTTCAAGCAGGGTTTGTTTCTCGGAGATTTTGATCGCCAAATGCGAGGCAACGGTATCAGTTAACTTCGCAGGATCGGTGATATCCGTAATGGCAACGGCCACTTCCGGCGCAACTTTTTTGTTGAGCTTCACATATTCCTGGAAGGTCTCCAGCACCGAGCGCGTCAGGGCAGTGAGCTTCACAGCATCATCTTCATAGGCATCATCCACCCGTTGGGCGAGCGCCTGGAAGCTTTCATCGCCCTCCACCAAATGAGAGACCGCCGCGCGGTATTTCCCTTCCACCAACACTTTAACCGTTCCATCCGGCAGCTTTAAAAGCTGCAACACCTGGCCAATCACACCGGTACGGTAGAGATCATCGGTGGTTGGGATATCTTTCGTCGCTTCTTTCTGGGTAAGCAGCAATACGTGCTTATCGGGTGTTGCGAGCGCCTCTTCGAGCGCGTGGATCGACTTCTCGCGGCCGACAAACAACGGTACGACGATATCAGGAAATAGCACGATATCGCGGAGCGGAAGAACAGGGTAGGAGGAAATAGGATAGTTAGTCATAATAGTGCCCCTTAGTTTAAACGATCACACCCTGAATGTAATATAGTCCTTCTGTAGGGGTATTCAAGGATTTATGGGAAATAATTTGTTTTTCAATTTTGAGTGGTATTCTTGTTTTTTTCCTATTTAAATTACATTTAGGGGGTGTCATCCAGCCCAGCACAAGAAAAGAATTCTGGAAAACCGAAGATAGTACGGCCATTCTTAACGAAATTCAGAGCCGACAAAAAGCGATTATCGAGGCAGCACAGGGCCAGGTGACGTATTATACGCCCATTACGGAAACTAAAAAAACGATAAAGACGTTAAAACAGTCCGATACACCCGATGTGTATAATGCACGTATGCTCTATCGCGCTTCCTTAGAAGAAGATGCCCCTTTACCTGTGGAAGTAGTGTGGAGGATTGGGATCTATCTGGCCAATGAAGAAACGCATCCTGCCGTTGCTGATGTAATGGTTAACTTTGGTGCAAAGAAAGTCGATAGCGCTCCAAAAGTAATGCAGCTCGTCAAAACATGGAAAGCACGGATAGAAGCGGAAAGACAACCGGGATCACAGCAGCAGGGCCAGGGCCGCAGCTAAATACTCACCGAAACGGAGCCAAGATTGCCGCTGGGCTCGTTTTTTTCATCAAAGCCAGAAAACAGTTCACCTTGCGTGGCTGTCTCAAGCTTTTCCTCTTTAGGAAGGCTCGCGCCGCCATGTTGTTGGTCGATCTCATCCCACGCATCGCGCATCATTTTAAGCTCAACAATCACCTGTTCGCAAATGTCCGTGCGGTTATTGCGATGGACGGTGAGTAAGCGCATATCGAGCGAGTGGTAATATTGGTCAAGAATTTCGGCGACATCGCCGCCATTTTCAAAATCGAGTGCCGATTGCAAGCCTAGTATGATGGTGCAGGCTTGCTCTAAGTTATTATAACGTTCCTGGATATTCTTTTCTTGGATGGCCGCGATTGCCTTTTGGACATAACGGATGGCGCCATCATACAGCATCACCACCTGGCGGCATTTACTCGCATTATACTGCGCGGCCTTATATGCGGCATATTGCATATTTTTTGATGGGGGTTGGCTCATATCCGTCACGACTCCGTTATCCTAGCCTTGATTTTGTTGTGCTTCTGTTTGGGCAGTCAAGAATTGTAGAATCGAATTCATGCTGTTTACCGCCTTCTCCAGTGCGCTGAATTGTGCAAGTAGCGTCTGGCGGAACGTTTCGATCTGGGTGTTTAAGCGATCCAGCGTTGCCTGGAGGGTCTCTTCTGACTCTGTCAGGCTGTTCGCGTCCACGTCCAAAATACCGATCGTTTTGGTGGTGATATCGCTGAGCGTATTGTAAATTCGGTCGCCGATCCCTTGGGTAACGGTCACGTTTACCGTTTCACTGTTTTCATTTGAGAAGACCATCGTTAGCCCTTCTACAGCGCTATCTTCCGGTGTGGTAATCGATCCACCGATGATGCTGGTGTCTTGAAGTCCGACATTCGTAATGAAATCGGGTGCTCCGGAATTCGCGAAGGTGAGGGCATCGAATGCGAATTCAGGGCTGATCACGAGTTTATTACTTTGTACGGATGCAGAGAGGCCGGTTTGTGCGTTAATCGCAGTGGCTAATGTACTCAGGCTGTTAAACTGTCCTGAAGCCGTTGTGGGAGCAGTATCTTGATACGTAAAGGTTTTGACGACAGTACCGCCGCGTGGGTTGGTGAGGGTAATCGTAAACGCATCTCCATTGGCTAATCCACTAAATACTTCCGTTGGCAGACTTGCGCCGAAAATAGCGGTTTCGGTAATATCAAGACCTGTCGAACGGTCAGTAGAGGCATTAAATGTGCCATTGATGGTCACTGGGCCATTGCCTTCATCATAGGTGATTTGCGCAATAGGGGCCTCTGAAATATTCAGGAGTTCGGTAGCTTGGAGGCCAATAGCGGTAACAAAATCGGCTGTACCGCCGCTGTTACTGAAGGCTAATGTTCCTTGGCTGCTGGATGAGCCAATAACCAATTTTCCATTCTCGACAGTTGCATCAAGTCCACTAATCGCATTAATGGCGGTTGCTAAATTATCGAGCGAATTAAATTGCTGTGCGGCAGGTGCGCCTGCGACATAAGTAAATTCATAATCTGTAACGGTCGTGCCAACAGTCAGGCTAATAGTGAATTGATCAATACCATCGGTAAGTCCTACAAAAGGATCGGCGCTCGCATTCACTCCGAAAATGGCGGTATCATCAATGTCTACCCCCTCGGATACATCGAGTGCTGCGGCATAATCAACATCGAGCGTAAATTCGCTGACATCTAAAGCATTTGTGCGGCTATAGACAGCAAGCTCACTGGAATTCGAGGTCATCCGGAATTCAAATACCCGGCGGACGGCATCAAAATCATTCGAAAGCGCACTTGCGAATTGGCTTTCATTAAAGGTAAGGATATGGCTCACGGCAATGTCTTCTTCCGTTGCATCCTGATCCGCAAACCCTAAGCCTAAATCCGAAAGTTTATTGGGATCCCCGCCGGTTAGGCCATCCACAACGCGGCTAAGTTCAGCATTAACCCGGCTTAATGTGGTGGTCAATGTGATGTTATTCCGTAAAACGGCAGTATCTTTAAACGTACCATCAGTATTTCGTTCTTGCTGTTCTGCGGCAAAAGTGCGAAGCGCATTATACGCCTCCACGAACGAGGCAACACCGCTGGTTACAAGCGATTGGTTCTCGGTGACTTCCGCTGTGATAGTGGTGGCAGGTGCCGCGGTAGGGGTTTCCTGGAACAAGGTAAAGGTCACGCCGGTCACGATATCGTTGATAACGTTACTCGAGCGCGTGACGTTTGTAATTCCATTAAAGGTAATATTCGCATCTTCTGCAGCTTGCGTGGTGAACCCGAGTTGTGCGGAAAGCCCGCCGGGATCGGCGGTGAAATTTAAGTTAAACCCATTATCCACGCCCGTTTCTTTGGATTCGAATACAAGGCGGAAATCATTTTCTGATATTTGTAAAATGCTTGCTTTGACGCCGGTGGTATCGGAAACAGCATTAACTTCAGCGGCAATATCAATCAAACTGTCATTATCTTCGAGCGTGATCGTGGCCATGACATTATTACTGGTATCACGAATCTGAAAGATCGTACTCCCATTGACGAGATCAGCCGTTTTGCTGGTTTGGGTAGCACTGCGGCTCACTTGTTTTTCAGCAAGATTGACTATCTCAATGTCATAACTTCCAATCGAAGCGCCAGGATTGGCAGAAACGCCTAAATAGCTGCTGGCCGTATTGGAATCGCTGCTCGTGAGGAACACTTCCCGGTGTTCAAATACATTATTGACCGCATTATTGAGTCCTGGTGGGTTGCGGAGTAAATCTGCGGCATTTTGGAAATTGGAAAGCAAGGTCCGCAAGCTTTCTAGTGCGGTTTGTTGGTCGCCAATATTGGTGATACGGTCTTCGATTTTTGTAGCAGGAATGCTACGTGCATCCACAAGGGATTTAATGATGGATTCGGTATCAAGCCCGGAGGATATACCGCTTGCAACGGGTTTACCGCCGATATTGGAAAAAGAACCGAAATTGATGCTCGAAACCATAATCTTTACCCTGCATTTTTCCGGTAGTTACAACCCTTGAAACGGACACTATGTGGTAGTTACAACATAATGCCCATTTCGTCTCAAGGATCTAGATTACTCCATTTTCTTTGCCAGTTGGTTAATGGCATCGCCACGAACTGCTACGAAGAATTCATAACCATCGAGTGGTGGTGTCATGGTAACCTCACCTGTTTCCAGGTTCCTGATCTGTGTACGAAGTTTTCCGTCAAGTGTCTTAAAGATTGAGAATACTTCGTCGCTTACCGCGTATGTATGTGCATGAGCACGTTGTACAACGGGGCCAATAGCAACGGAAGCCTTTTGGCTTTTCTGTACGGGAGCGGGTAGAGTAACCGCCGCTGCCCTCGCTTTTACCGGCGCCGGGAGATCAACCGATCTCTTCGGGGCTGGAGCCGCTGGAATGTTGCTATTGTTGAATATTTCCATCTTTCATTACCTCCTTTGAACTTCCGTCTTACCGGAAGAAGGGGGGTGAAGTTATTGATCACCCCCCCGGACTGGATAACGATTATCCAATCAGCTTCAACAGATTTTGCGGAAGCTGGTTGGCCTGTGCAAGCACAGAAATCGAGGCTTGTAGGAGCACTTGCGCCTTAGCGAATTCGGTAGCGGTTTTCGCCACGTCATCATCCAAGAAGTCTGCCCGCGCAGCATCCGTGTTCTGAATACTGGTTTGCAGGTTAGCAGCAGCAAAGTCGAACCGTGATTGTAACGAACCGATTTGTGACCGGAGAGCCGTTACGTTATCAATGGCAAGGTCAAGCTGTTCACCCGCAGCGATAGCACTATCCACTGTGAGAATGTTCAGCGACAGGCCATCAAACAGCGTAGCGGTGTTTACACCGGTTACTGTTAATGCGATGGTATCCGTAGCAGATACACCCACCTGGAAGTCCAGACCACCACCACCACTGTTCAAACCGTTCTCAAGGTCAGCTTGGAAGCTTGCAACATCCGTTGCGCTATCCAGGTTGATACCGTTAGAACCGGCATACATCGTGATAGTTTCGTTAGTATTATCACGGTTAACGAGGGTGATTTTCTCCCCAGCGTGGATCTTCCGACCCAGAGTCGTGTCTTCAAACACACGGCCATCAGAGAGAGTAATGGTTGCGGAACCTTCAAGAGAGTTAGTTGATGTCGCTTGACGGATCACTACGCTGCTTACTTCGAGACCTGATTCAAAACTTTCAGATTTGAAATAGATGCGTCCGCCTTCCAGCATAGTTCCATCTGTTTCAAAAGATTCTACAGAACGGGTTTGTTGGAAGTCCAGCGATGCAAATGCATCGTTGATGCGTTGTACGTAGGTGTTGGCATCCGACTGACTTGTAACGGAGCTACCTTGACCGTTAGCAAGGTTAATGGTGAAATATCCACCAGCACCTGAGCTGTCGGTAGAGTATAGACGTACCGCCGTATCAGCACCCGGAGTAGTATCCGTAATCTTACCTTGGTAGGTATAATCACCTATTTTAACACTCAAAGTGATAGCATCAGCACCGGCATAAGAAGCCGTGAATCCACCAATTTCACCAACGAAAGCAGCGTTATCCGTAATCGTGGAAACGTCAACCCCGCCGCCAGCACCAGCAGTAAGAGATACTGTGTCGGTCATATCGGTAAAGTCAAAGTCCGTAGTGAACTTTGCGCTATTGGTTTTAGCTGTCACAGTAAGTGTCAACGTAGCCAATGCTTCGCTTGGTACTTCATACGTAAACCGTGACAGGGTTGGATCTACCGAAGCGTTCAAGAAACTTGCAATATTTGCAATGGTTTCTTTATCGGTAGTACCACGCTGAATTTGCGTAGCAGTATCCGTTACCGTATCTTTCAAGGTAAATTGACGACCAAATGCTGTGAACGTGTCATTATTATCCAAGTCACCAGTAACGAATGTATTCGTTAAGGTGGCAGCAGTTGTCGCGATTGCAGTCAGCACAGCGTTACCAACGGTACCGCTTGCAGTAACAGCACCATCTCCGAGTGAACCAGAAACAGCGGTTGTGCTTGATGCAACGGAGGTTACACCATTGATAGCACCGGCAACAGTTACTGTACCTGCTGAAATGCTTGCTACAGCGGTTACAGCCGCAGAAGTTTTGGACACAACAAACGCACCAGCAGCACCAGAGTTTTTACTGGTGAGTGTTAGTGTTTCACCATTTGATGAAGCGCTAAGCCCTTTCAACGCATCGATTTTCGCCTGGCTGGTAATACCTAAAGCAAGCGTCTCGATGTTGTTGATCACATAGGCAACAGCTGCAGCAAAACCAGTACCGGTCGTGGTATCAATACCGTTCACACCAGATGCAGCATCAACAAAGATCTCAATACCAGTAGCACTGGCGTTAAGGTTTGTTGCTGCAGAATCGGTAGCAAACGTAATACCTGCAATCGTTAAATGGTTCGCATCCGCAACACCAGGAGCAGCAGCAAAAGTTACTGAAGCTGTGTGTTTTGCGTCACTTCCAGATGTATCAGTTGTTAATCCGGCAGTACCGGAAATTGAACCATCCAAAAGATTGATTCCGTTAAAGTTGGTAGAACCAGCAATACGGTCGATCTCCAAAGTAAGGTTCTGGAACTCTTGGTCAAGGAAGATACGCTCTTGTCCAGAAAGTGAACCCGAGTTCGATTGTGATGCCAGCGCTTTTTGACGTTGTAAAATCTCACCGATGTTCGTAAGAGCACCATCAGCAAGCGACAAGAGTGAGTTCGCCTGAGAGGTGTTCGTAAGAGCAGTGCGGAGTGAAGATACGTCCGTACGTAATCCAGTACCGATAGCCAAACCTGCAGCGTCGTCCGCAGCACGGATGATTCGGTTACCACTGGAAAGTCTTGCGATGGAAGATTGAGAAAGCTTGTCTGCTTTGCCCAAGTTTGATTGGCTCACGAGAGCTGAAATATTTGTATTAATAGTAACCATAATGGTTCTCCTATGTGGATTGACACTTCGCAGACTACATGTCCACTGCACGGATACATCACACCTGTGACATACCCAAAACTTGCGAATAAAACACACTACGTGCGTATATTCACTTCCAACACCCATCTTACAGCAGGTTGGGTAAATAATTAGTTAATTAATAATTCTAAGGGGCTGGGAAATGAGGAAATTAGGTGTTTTGGGTGAAAAGAGGGAGGGGAGTAGCAGTTTCTAGCTGATTTCAAGGCGAATATGATTGAAATTAATGTATTAATATGTTATATATTCGCAATCATTTTAGGAGAAGCATATGAAAAGAAGATTTGGTTCTATTGGGTTAGACGCGGCGGAGAATCAAGATGAGGGTTCGCCTTCTGGAGAACAAGAAGAGCAGGTTGCGAAGCGGGCGAGGATAGATGCTCCGCAGGCGCTTGCTATTCAACCTACCGTGACTTCAGCTCCACGCAATGAGCCGGAAGATGAGGCAATGGATATTGATGGTCCAGTACCCGTACCAGCCCAAGCTCAAGCTCAAGTGCCTCCGGCAACTCCTGTGCAATTATTTTCGCAATTAAAAGGAATCACGCAGGCTTTAGATGAAGCCATAATACGCACTGGGGAACAAAAGGATGTGGACAGCCTTTGTGCCCTCTATACAGAGTTAGCTCCTCCACATGTAGCGGAAACAGGAGCGTCAAAAGAAATATTGGATGGAACCCGAAAAACGTTCAAATCGAAGGTAGGGGATTTATTACAAACAGAATTTAATAATTTAGTTAAAAGTGAGGATTGGAATAATCCGAGTTTCTTGAAGATATTGGATACATTGCCAAGGAGAGAGAGGCTTGGCAGTTTCCGAGAAGCATTGAAAAACGCATTTGGATCAGAAAATTGGGATAATGTTAGAGTGCTAGCTCCCTATTTTTCAAAAAAAGAAATTGTAAAAATGTTGAAAGGCTATTCCGCCGCTTATCTTGTTCCAGTTCTCGAGTTCATTAAGGAAAACCAAGAAACGCTTCCCAAGAGCTTGCAAATGACTACTGCGCAAAAACAAGAGATTTTTGCGGATCGTCAGTATTATTTCTTCCGAATGGCACAATCATTAGAAGAGATAACATATATTTGGAATGCGTTAAACGATAAAGGAAAGAATGAAGCGCTAGAAGCTAAAGGATATAGTTATAATTATAATTGTGAATGTATTGCGTTTATCTATTTCGCATTAGAAGGTAATTTTCCTCTCGCGGAGTTTGTTTGGGAAAAACTGACTCCAGCGCAACGGCAAGAACAGTTAGGCTTTAGCGATTGGAGGGTTTTTAGAGATTCTGCTTCTAGAGCTGATCTTCCTGTTGTCGAGTTCCTTTGGGAAAAAATGACCCCGGAGCAACGAAACACTGCGGTTAAAGTGGATAACTATAAAGTTTTCACCTCTGCCGCCGAAAAAGGTGATCTTCCTGTGGTTCAGTTCTTTTGGGACAAAATGACACCAAAGCAAAAAGGTGCCGCGTTCGTAGCTGATAATTGTAAAGCCCTTGTCTTGGCTGTGAAAAAAGGTCAAGTTCCTGTGGTAGAATTTTTTATAAGTAAATCTCCCCAATATGCTCTTGAGAGTATCATTCGTCTTTGCAAAGGAACCCATGCAAATACGCAAAAACTGATTCTTTCCTATGCCCACAAAATGGATGAACATCTGGTTGCACAAGGTAAAAAACCAGAAAGATCCTATGTAGATAGATTGGTAGAATCTTTTGCTATTAGTCCGGATACCGTTCCTGCTTTGAGGGAAGAAATTGAGAAATCTCATAACACGCATATTAAGAATGCCAGAAACCGCGTAAAGCATAACGATGTTATTTCCATAACTAAGGGAGTGAATAGGGAGTTGGAAAATATTGTTCGTCGTGAGAATGTTAGTAAATTAGATGCAACATTCAGCGAAAAAGGAAAGGTCGAAAACGGCAATGCCTTCATTGCACTTCATGCGGTTACGAAGTTTTCGGAAGACGGTACTACACCGGCAGATACTACACGGCCAGGGCTTCCTAAAGAGATTGTAGGGAAAATTATAAAAGACATCCTACAAGCAAAAACCCCCGTGGGAGATGAGCCCGGTTGGAGAAATATCTTTGCTAAAAAAGATCCGGCAAATAAGCCAACCGAAGTGGCACAGAGGTATAATTCTAGATAGCGGATTACACTCCTGTTTCAGGTATAGCATCTGGGGCAGGGGCAGGCGTTTCTTCTTTTACTTCCACCGATGTTGCTTCCGTTGCTGGTGGTGTAGCTTCGGCTACGGGAGTTGTCTCTGCAACGGGTGGAACGTGGGTGGGGTCAGTATCTGTCGCACCTTCTTCTCCTGCAATTTTTTTCCGTTTCTCAAGCACTTCCTGAATGGAATGTGGGATGGGAAACTCGCCCTCGCCATCGCGGTTGAGGCTTGGTGCTTCGATGATACTCTCCATTCGTAAATTCTCATGCCAGACCCGGTAAGGTTGGGCAATCCCGCTTTTCTCGATGGCTTCCTGGCTGGTATCCGCTTCCACGGTTTCAAAGGTCGTAGCGTCTTTATACACGCGATAAGCTTTCGCATCCCCCTTGATCCGATGCAGATGCGGAACTTTAAGTATTTGGAAGTCCAAGTAGATATCTTTACGTGGCATGTCTTTTCTCCACCAAGTCTCATTGTAGCATTTATTTGTTAATATAAACTTGAAATGCTGAAACCATCCCCCTATATCGCTTATATGTTGCATGCGAGGAAGTTTTTACCTATGATCACCGTTCAGGTTTAACATAATTGTACTTAAGGAGACTCTCATGAGCGTATTAGTTGGTAAACAAGCCCCTGATTTTACAGCACAGGCTGTGATGCCGGATAATCAGATTAACGACGCATTTAACTTGAAGAAATACCTCAATGGCCGCATCGGCGTGCTGTTCTTCTATCCTTTGGACTTCACCTTCGTGTGCCCATCTGAAATCATTGCATTTAACAACCGTATCGAAGAATTCAAAGCCCGTAATGCGGAAGTGATCGCGGTGAGCGTGGATTCACACTTTACCCACTTGGCATGGAAAAACACGCCAGTAGAGAAAGGCGGGATTGGCAATGTTCAGTTTCCAATGGTGGCAGATTTGAAAAAATCTATCGCTCGCGATTACGATGTCCTAATTAATGATGCGATCGCACTGCGCGGTACCTTCATGATCGATGCCAAAGGCGTCGTACGTCACCAGGTGGTGAATGATCTGCCTTTGGGGCGTAACGTGGATGAAGCGATCCGTATGGTGGATGCGCTGCGTTTCCATGAAGAGCATGGCGAAGTCTGCCCAGCAGGATGGAATAAAGGCAAAGAAGGTATGAAAGCGACCGCTCAAGGCGTTGCTAGCTACCTCGCATCACATTCGGAAGATTTGTAGGAAATACACGTGTCTACCCATTCAAAAGTACTTATCATCGGTTCAGGCCCTGCCGGGGCTACCGCTGCGATTTACGCAGCGCGTGCGAATCTCTCTCCTGTTATGGTGAGGGGGATTCAGCCCGGCGGGCAGCTTACCATAACCACGGACGTGGAGAACTATCCTGGCTTTGCGCAAGCGATCCAAGGGCCGTGGCTCATGGAGCAGATGGAAGCGCAGGCGAAGCATGTGGGCACGACGATCATTGATGATCACATCAAAACGGCTAATTTCAGCAAACGTCCATTCTCTGCTGAAGGTGAGTCTGGCACGATCTATACGGCGGATACCGTCATCATCGCCACCGGCGCACAAGCCAAATGGTTAGGCATTCCCTCGGAACAGCAATTCCAAGGATTTGGCGTATCAGGCTGTGCGACATGCGACGGATTCTTCTACCGTAACAAAGAAGTAGCGGTCGTGGGCGGCGGAAATACAGCCGTGGAAGAGGCATTATACCTCACCAACCATGCGTCCAAAGTAACATTGATTCACCGCCGGGATAGCCTTCGTGCAGAAAAAATTCTGCAAGATCGCCTCTTTAAACACCCGAAAGTGGCTGTGATTTGGGATCATGTTTTGGATGAAGTGCTGGGTTCCGAAAATCCGCCAAGCGTGATTGGCGCTCGTTTGAAACATGCGACCACCGGCGCAACACAAGAACTGAAAGTCGATGGTATCTTCATCGCGATTGGCCATAAACCGAACACGGATTTATTCAAAGGCGTGTTGGATATGGACCATGAGGGCTACCTCATCACCAAACCCGACAGCACCAAAACCAATATTGAAGGCGTCTTTGCTGCCGGGGATGTGCAGGATAAAATCTATCGCCAAGCCGTGACCGCAGCCGGAACAGGCTGTATGGCAGCGTTAGAGGCGGAGCGGTTCCTGGCGGGGCATTAGTCGCCTAAATCGAATTGCTTCTCCCGCGTCCCGTTGGTTTTTTATCAGGATCAATATCAGGTTTCTCGCTATAGTTGGAGCGCTCCTCGACCCGATCTCGTGCATCTTTCTTTTCATTCGCTCTCATGATTGCTAAGTCTTCTGGCGGTATTTCGGCTATTTTTCCTGATTGCTCAGCTTTTATCATATCTCCAAATGATATCCAGCGTGTTGTTTGTTTCCTTTCTCGTTCAGCGTGCTGTTCTCGTTCTAGGATTTTTTCAAGCGACATCTCTCGTAATGTTTCTTTGGCTATATGGGGATCCGCTGCAGGAGTAGTTAAATGGCTTACAACAACAAAAATCGCATCTTCTGCTAATGTAGAGAGAGAAGATTCACCCGTTAATTTCGCCATAGGCTTTTTTGCCACACGTGCCAATGAATTCAGTGCTGGTGCAAATAATTCCACTTTCGCGGCTTGTAATAGAGACTTAAACTCATCGGAGTTTGGCTTATACTGATAGCTAAATTCTTTAGAATTTCTGGGGTGTTCTATGTTTTCTATCATGACGGATGCTATATCCAACCCATGATCCTCTACTACTTTTGCAAAGAATGTAGATTTTTTGCGAATAGCTATTTCTTTATTTGTAACATCGGCAGATTTCGCACACGCCTTCTTTATTAGCTTTTCAAAAAGCTTTGGCTGATTTTTTTCCTCAGCTTTGGCAAAAGCGAGAAGGAGAAGCAAGTTATCCGATGCGTCAGAATTGCCATCTGCTGCTTCGGCACACCGACCTGCAAATTTCTCCAGTCTTTCTGGTGTAGTGCATCCGTTTCCCTCAGGGTCTCTCCATTGTAGCATCGTGCTTAAATACAACGGAGTGTATCCAGGCTTTGACATTAAAAAAGAAGGCTTGTTTAAATCAATAAATTTCCCATCTTGTTCTCGCCAGGAAAGAAGTAATTTTAAGATATCGGGGTGGTTGGAAATATTTAAGAGGTTAATCATAGGGTGCATATCAGTAGCAATAGCAGGATCTGCTAGTAATAATTCCACCGCGCGCGTGCATCGATTCTTCACTGCGAACTCTAAAAGAGTTCTCTCTATTTTTTTATGTCTAGGTTCGTCTACAAGGATTGTATGTGTCGGAATCCAATCAACTTGCGCATCATAGGCTGCCTTAATCGCAGCGGCAAACGCATGACTGTTTTCTACAGTATTACTGGCAAGAAGGGTGTATGCAGCCTGGTTGATTTGCTCTTTAGACATAAAAACTCCTTGAGTTGTGAGGCAACGTTAATATTAACATATTAATTGATGCGAGATCAAGGTAAAATATAATGCATGTATATCAGTAGGTTGTGGGGTTTTTGCCTATAGCGGTAGAAGGATCCCCGTGTAAGGCTCCTACCTGTGATTCTTGCTCCAAAAAATTCGCTAGGCCGTCAGCGAAAATGATGGTTTTTCGAGTACCGAAATGAGTGTACTGAGGGTACATGATATGAGGAGCGGAGAAAAACCGGCATTTGCAGCCAGGCCTAGTAGAATTTAAAGAGAAAACGTAATCCGCTCTTCCGGCGTAATCACATCCACTTCGCGTTCTGCGCGCCACTCTAAGCTGTCGAAGCTCTTGCAATGGCCGCAATGGACTGTCCAGCTATGGCTCGGATGGCCGCAATGGGTACAGGTCCAGTGGTGGTCGTGGGAAGTATTCGATGCCCGTTCGCGCCATTGCAGCGCGGCCGTATCGTTCTCTTCTTTCTCTTCGATTTCTGCCATCAGGCGGCATACGGCGCTGGTCTCACCTTGTGAAAGTGCCATGCGTAAATGATCCCGTGCCTTCCCAATGTCTCCCGCATCGAGTGCGGCACGTGCTACCAGGATTTGGCTCTCGCGGTGCTCAGCCAGGGTATCCGCCAGGCGTTCAACGCGTTTGAGGCGCTTCTCAAAGGGGAGGGCGAGGCAAATATCGAGGTATAAATCGCTAAGCTCCGGATGCGGGCACTCTTTCCAATGTTTTTCAATCAGGCGCACCGCTTTTTCTTTGGATTCATAGCGCATAAACATCTTTGAAAGCTGCGCAATCGCAGGAGCGAAATTAGGAGCATTCTTATAGGCCTCACCGGCATAAAGGAGTGCATCGCCACGATTGCCTTCTTTCTCAGACTTCATGCTCCGAGCAAGATACAGAATAGCAGAAAGGCGTTTAGAATTATCAGGGCTGAGTGCACGTTTAAGGACGGCTTTCTCAACCGCCAACTGCGCTTCTTCCCATTGGCTGGTGTGATTGAACAGATCAATCAGCATCCGATGGCCCCAAGCCACTTCAGGCTGCTTTTGTACGGTGCGGCGTGCAATGCGGATGGCAAGGGAAGTATTGCCTTCTTTACGTGCCTGGATCAGCAAGCCCTTCATTGCCACGAGCTCGGTTTCCTTATGCTCCATGAGTTTGGTGAGATGCTTGCGCGTATTTTCCGGATCTCCCTCAATCTGTGCAATCTGTGCGGAGAGGAGAGTGGTCAAGGGCACATCTTCAAGATAAAGCGAAGCTTTGCGAGAGAAGTTGCGGGCGCGTTCTAAATCCCCAATCGCAATGGAGGAAAAGCCTTCCGCCAGGCATTTAAGGCCGGTCTTGATACGTTTCTCCTCGCGTTGTTTGGCGAGGCGATGGGGGGTATTTCGGATCCATAAAATTACCTCAAGCGCACCAAAAAGTATAATCACGGACAATGCAATAGCACCGACCGCAAGCGATACATTCATATCAATACGGTAGCCCATCCATTCCATGGTCATCAGGCCGTCATGATTCACAAACCATGAGGCGATCATGGAAACAACGATCATCAATGAGAAAAGTAGCAACACGCGAATCATAGTAATGCTCGTGCTGCCGGTGCGTTGTGCCATAGCCCTTATTGCAAGTTTAAGATTTCTTCGTTGTGTTCCGTAGGCGTATCAAGGTTAACTGCGGCATCATTACCAGTATGTCCCCGACTGCCGATGTAATCAAAAGCTTTTGTGAATGCCTCTTCGCTTTGTGCCAGCGCGCGTGCATCCGCAAGCCAGCTCTCCGCGACCGTAGCAGCATTGCCTTGAAGCTTGGAGATTTCCTGTATAGCATTCGCGAGGTTATCGTTTTTCAGCGCGGCTTCTGCCCGGCCTACGATCGCATCCACCTCCGTGCCCCGAATCCCTTCACCGATACGTCGAACCGTCACCACTTCACTCACATTTGCTTTCACTTGTCCGATGAGGCCTTCATCCGCACCGGCTTTATAATCCGCGATTATAATTTCGCGAGCCAGGGGAGTGAAATGGTCATAAAGCGCTTTGCGGTTTGGGATGCCGACGTCCGCGCGAACATTCAAAGGAGTAATAAATTGAATGACGGCGGGATCCTGTGACGCTTCTTTCATAAGGTTTTCAAGCTCATAGCGATAAGCGCCGCCGCTTTGAATTTTTTTATGAAGGGCAATAACCCCAAGTAACATCCGGTTTTCTTTAAGGCTCTGGCCAACAGTGGAAGTGAGTTTGCGCTCAAGCTGTTCGATCCGATCGCCGACATCCAATAACTGCGCCTGAAGAGCCGTCTTTTGGAATTCTTCATCCAGGTTCTTCGTTTTCACATTGCGGGATTGTTCTTGTGCGATGCGTACATTGTTCGCCATCGTTGAGAGATCCGCTTCCGGAGAGTCAAAGGTCACTCCACCCAATTGACGATCCGGAATGTAATCTTCAATAAAAAGGGGGATATCATCCGTTTTGCCTTCCACGGTTTCAAGCCGGGCTTCATAATTGGCAAGCAGAAGGCGGGTCTGATGCCATTGGTAAATTGCATAGCTGCTCGATGCGCCGAGCACTACCCAGGTCAGTATCCAAAGCGCAGGATGGGAAGGATGGCTGCTAGGGTAAAATTCTTGAGCTGTATCAGCAAGTTCATCGGATCGTGGTTGTGCACGAAGCGGTTTCTTTTTGGATGTGCGAGAAGGCTGCGGAGGAGTTTCCGTATTTTCGGGGTCGGAAGAATATGTCGCGTTTTGATCGGTCATGGATATGGTGTGTTATCTCTCGGACGTTAATATACTAGAACTCTCCCATAATGCTATTATATTATTAACAACATTCTCTTAAGGCCGCTTCTATCCTTTTACAGGAGAGTGAGTTGATTGCGCCATCGTTTGTTGAAATTGCGTCACTAGTTCAATCAGCGAAGCATTCGTAGGCTCTTGTGCAACATGCACTTTCTTCCATTTGAGGTTCTTGAAGCAGTCAGCCACCTGTTTACTCATGCAAAACGCATGCATCGGCTTCGTGTGACGGGTGAGGGACGCATCGGAAACTAAATTCTCAAACAGAATCGCCGAACGCGGGGAATAAAACAACGCCACATCAATAGTTTGTTGGAGTAATGCGGTTTGCACGGGGATGGAAAGTTCTGCGACCGGCACGGCATCATACACAACGAGTTCCGTGACCGAGAAGCCTTTCTTCTGCAAAGTTTCCGTGAGGTTCCCAATCGTCACCGCACCACGTGCATAAACAATTCTTCCACCCTTAGCAGTACATTCTTTTTTGACTAACGCCTCCAAGGAATCCACATCCCCTTCGGCTGCAATCACATGATCAAAACCGTAAGTGAGTGCAGTATTTGCCGTGTTGTCACCCACCGTCAACACCAGGATACCCCGGCGTTTGGAGTAATGACCAGCAAAGGCATGTACAGCATTTGCGCTGGTAAAGAGGAGTGCCTGGATCGGCTCTTCTGCAATCTTCAGCCATTCTTTCTTGGCATCCATGCATGCACGGATATGGAACATCGGCTCTGCCATGCAGGCGATGCCTTCCTTGCCCAAAGTCGCGGCGACTTTTTCAGAATCCGCAGGCGGACGAGTGATCAGTGCATGAAGAGGCGAACGCGGTTTTTCTACGCGCATAGGATGACTCCGTTATCCTTTGTTTTTAATTCTAACCCCGCATCGCGACCCATTTGCTCTGCCTGGTCCTTCGTTCCCTTGCGGGAAGTCTTATAGACAAGCGTCCCATCGGGTTTAGCGATAAGCGCTTTGAGTTCCAATATATCCCCATCCAGTTCCGCATGCGCTGCCATCGGAGTACGGCAGGAACCGTCTAATACCTTCATAAATGCGCGTTCCGCGCGGACGCAATACGCGGTTGCCTCATGATTGAGTGGTCGAACAAATGCGCGCATCGTTGGATGATCTTTCCGGTGCTGAACGCCGATGGCACCTTGCGCCACCGCCGGCAACATATCGCTTGGTTCCATGATCGTGGTGATATGGTCTGAAGCATTGATCCGGTTTAATCCTGCTACCGCCAGGAAAGTCGCATCCGCCACGCCATCTTTAAGCTTCTGCAAGCGTGTCTGCACATTTCCACGGAAAGGTACGACCTTCACATCGGGGCGAATTCTCAAGAGCTGTGCCTGACGGCGTGTGGAGGAAGTTCCCACCACCGCACCTTTGGGTAATTCCTGGATTGAATGATATTTCGGTGAGATAAATGCATCGCGAGGGTCTTCGCGGGAAAGGGTACATTCCGTCACCAATAAAGGAGGCTCGAACGCCGGAAGATCTTTCATCGAATGCACGGCAATATCAATACTGCCATCAATCAGCGCTTCTTCAATTTCCTTGGTAAACAATCCTTTTCCGCCAATTTCGGAGAGATTGAGATCCAAAATCTGATCCCCTGAGGTGGTGATAATGACGAGTTCCAGCCGCTCTGGGGTTAGCGCTGGATAGGCGACCAGGAGCTTTGCTTTCACCTCTTCGGCTTGTGCCAGTGCGAGTTTACTGCCGCGTGTGCCAATCTTGATCGTTTGTGGCAGTAAGGGGGCTATATCGTCCCAATTTCCCATAATCCATGTACCTTTATGTTATAATGAGGCTACATCATATAACACTATCGTTACAATACAATGATATATACGTTCTCCCAAAAGAGAGGTAAGTCCCATTAATACGGGAAAATGCTTAATAAAGCTTCAACGAGTGCGGAAAGGGATCAGGGGAGGAAAATTTAAAGGGCGCTTACCGCAAAGATAAAACGCCCTTTTGTTATGCAAGAAAAAGATTAATCGCGATCATCATTATCGTGATGCTTATGCTTTTTGTGTTTATGCTTATGTTTAGGCTTCTTTTCAGATTTATCATCATGGCTTCCGCAACCATTTTTAACACTGAGTTCATTACGTTGCATTTTGATGTTTAAATCGTTTGGAGTCTGCTCGCAGGCGGCAAGTCCTAAAGATATCACCCCCATTAAAGCTGCGGCGGCAATTTTATTCATAGATAAAGACATAAAAACTCCTTCTAATAATTTAACGTACGCCGTAACGCCGATCGCGCTCAATATAAGCATCCACGGCCTTGCGGAAATGTTCTGCAGAAAAATCGGGCCAAAGCACATCGGTAAAATAGAGTTCCGTATAAGCCATTTGCCAGAGCAAAAAGTTGCTCAACCGTTCCTCGCCGCTCGTACGGATGAGGAGGTCGGGATCAGGAATATCTACCGTATAAAGATGATCAGAGATGGTGCTTTCAGTAATGGATTCAGTGCTTAACTCGCCACTCTTCACTTGTTGTGCGATGGTTTGAATCGCATGGATAATTTCCTGGCGGCTCCCATAACTCAAGGCGATATTCACGTTAAGTTTGGTATTCGCAGCGGTGCGCGCTTCAGCGGCGAGCATCTGCTGGAGGATATCTTCGGCGAGCCGGGTGCGATCCCCAATAAAGCGAACGCGCACACCTTGTTCATGCAGCGAGTCGAGCTCTTTGCCCAAATAAAACCTGAGCAGATTCATAAGGTCTTCGACTTCCTCCGCAGGACGGCTCCAATTTTCGGAAGAAAATGCGTAAAGTGTGAGGTAAGAAACGCCGAGTTCGATGCTGGTTTTAATCGCAGTACGTACGGATTCCGCGCCTTGCCGATGTCCCATCACGCGCGGCAAGCCACGTTTGCTCGCCCAACGTCCATTCCCATCCATAATGATAGCAACATGCGAGGGTGGGGAAGGGGGCATAGCGCGGGCTTTTTCGTGCATAATAAAACTTAAATCATTGTCATTCCCGCGAAGGCGGGAATCCATTGCCATGATATAAAGCAGTTTTAATTGATGGGCAGTGAATCCCCGCCTTCGTGAGGATGAAAAAGCCTATTATGTATCCATGATTTCTTTTTCTTTAGCGATGAGTGCCTCATCCACTTGCTTAATGTGAGTATCCGTCACTTTTTGGATTTCGTCAGACTTCCCATGAAGTTCATCTTCCGAAATTTTAGCATCTTTTTGTAATTTTTTCAGTGCATCCATTCCATCGCGGCGGACGTTACGCACTGCAACGCGGGCTTTCTCCGCAAATTGTCCTGCCACTTTCACAAGCTCCTTACGGCGCTCTTCGCTCAAATCAGGGATCGGCACGCGTACCAGATTTCCATCCGACATTGGGTTTAAGCCGAGTCCAGCATTTTTAATCGCTTTCTCAACGCTCGATACCAAGCCTTTATCCCATACTTGAACGGAAATCATCCGTGATTCAGGAACGCTAACCGTTGCAGTTTGATTAAGAGGCATCGGGGAGCCATACGCTTCCACGATAACTGTATCAAGCAATCCCGCAGAGGCGCGGCCTGTGCGAAGTCCTTTTAAATCATTACGGAAGGCATTGAGTGCGCCATCCATACGTTTTTTTACATCGGCAATAGTAGCTGCTGGCATGAAAAATCTCCTTAATCTTCAATAAGTGTAAAACGTCCCTTTCCGCTTACCACATCGGCAAAGGCGCCATGGGTTTGGATCGAGAACACGAGAATGGGAATGTTATTTTCACGGGAAAGCGAAATCGCCGAAGCATCCATCACCGCTAAATCGCGTGAAAGCACCTCTTTATAAGTGAGGCGCTCGTAACGGGTCGCATTCTTATCTTTCTTGGGATCGGCGGAATAGACGCCATCTACTTGGGTGCCTTTCAGAAGCGCATTGCAGCCCATTTCCACCGCACGTAAAGCCGCAGCGGTATCGGTGGTGAAGAACGGGTTGCCAGTTCCTGCCGCGAAAATTACCACACGCCCGCGCTCCATATGGCGCATCGCGCGGCGGCGGATATAAGGTTCGCAGACGGTAGACATCGGAATCGCGGAAAGTACGCGTGTATCTACGCCCGATTTTTCCAGTGCATTTTGTAGTGCTAATGCATTTATTACGGTTGCGAGCATGCCCATATAATCAGCGCTTGCGCGCTCCATACCGGCTGCTGCTGCGGAAACTCCGCGGAAAATATTTCCTCCACCCACAACCAAACAAATTTCCACACCCATGCTGTGAACGTCTTTAATTTCCTGGCAAATACGTTCGATGATCGCGGGATCATGGCCGAATTCACGTGTGCCCATCAAGGCTTCGCCGGATACTTTCAAAAGGATGCGTTTGTATTTAATATCGGTCATAGTTCCTGGGATTCATTATATGGAAGAGCGTCCAACGCCCTGTCTACGGCTATTTATAATCGCTTCAGGTAAAAAAGCAATCACATAGTATTTTTCATTATATTTATGCGTCGTTATTCTTCGGACTTCTAGCTTAGCCTAAAATATAAAGCAAACGCGCTATGAGGTGTCGACTATTTTGCGCGAAGGTAGAATTACACTTGGCAAATGCAGCTTAAGGTGCTAGGAGAAGAAGTCCCTAGGATAGGTACTGGGGTGTTTGACCATATCTATGTGTAATGTGTTGACGGAGTGAAGTAATGAATAAGTCATTGTATATTGCCACCGCAGCGGCGTTGATTTCTCTTGCAGCAACGGCACAAAATGCACAGTCCGAAGGGACGAAGCAGGAAATGGAGAAATGCTACGGAATATCCAAAGCCCAAAAAAATGATTGCTCTAATTCGCGGCATTCGTGTGCGGGTGCGGCAGAAGAAAATGGCATGGGGGATGAATGGGTTTTCGTTCCGAAAGGATTGTGTGAACGTCTGAATGATGGTTCGCTTACTCCAAAAGTAGATACGGAATAAGGTTTTTAAGTAGTTGTTTTTTAATCATATCAAGGAGTTTACCATGTCTATCACAATGAAGAAAGTTGCTACAGCTGCATTAATCGGTGCTATTACTTTCGGCGCTGCTGCATGCTCTACCAAACCAAAAGAAGAGTGCAAACAAGAGCGCAATGGTTGCAAAGGCAAACATGGCTGCAAAGGCAAAAACAAATGCAAATCAGCTAAATCTGATGTGAAAAAAGAAGCTACGAAAGCTGCTGCTAAAGCTGCTGTGAAGAAAGAAGCTGCTGCTCCTGCTGCGGCTGCTAAAGATGCAGCTAAGAAAGAAGCAGCAAAGAACTAATTACGTTAGTTATTTGCTAAGGAAGAAGGCGTCTGCTATGATAGCGGGCGCCTTTTTTGTTGTTAGGGTACTTCCATGAACCGCTTCAAATTACCCTCGCTAGGTTTCGGCTTAGGCCTACGTTCTGCCCATTATCAGGACATCTTAGGCGTATGGCCAAAGACAGTGGACTGGTTTGAAATCATCTCCGAAAATTTTATGGAGTGCGAAGGAAAGCCCAAGCGGATTCTAAGTGAAATCCGGGAACATTATCCGATCGTAATGCACGGCGTTGGGCTTTCCATTGGGAGCACCGATCCGCTCGACCGCCACTATCTCAAATCCCTCAAATTGCTGGCCGATCAGCTTTCCCCGCCATGGATATCTGATCACCTCTGCTGGACAGGAATAAAAGGCGAAAACACGCACGATCTTTTGCCGCTGCCTTATACCGAAGAAGCGCTGCGCCATACGATAAAACGGATTATGCAGGTGCAGGATTTCTTAGAGCGCCCACTGATTCTTGAGAACCCTTCAACCTACCTGGAATTCAAAAATTCTCAGATTCCCGAATGGGAATTTATCCGTCTCATGGCGGAGGAAAGCGACTGCGGATTGTTGCTGGATGTGAATAATGTCTATGTCACCTGCTACAATCATCGGCTTGATCCTAAGGCGTATCTCGATGCGATCCCGAAAGACCGTGTCGTGCAAATCCATCTGGCGGGGCATTGCAATAAGGGCACGCATATTATTGATACGCATGACGATCATGTGGTCGAGGAAGTCTGGGCGCTGTATCGCTATGCTTGTGAGCGCTTTGGGCAAGTTTCCACGATGGTAGAGTGGGACGATAATATTCCCGCATTTGATGTGGTCTGCGCGGAGCTCGATAAAGCAAGGAACATCGGGAATATCATCTCACCGGCGCTGCCAGTATTCGCAGGGGCAGAGCCGAGAATAAGTGGTGGCACGAACGATGCTTTGCCCGCGTTATTCGAGCGCATGCATACGGCGATTCTGGAGGGAATAAAATCCGATGCGCATCCTGAGCTCTGGATTCATCCGAAGCCCGATTTTCCTCCGCAAGCGCAACTGAATGTATATGTGAATGGCTATCGTTATCGGCTATTTGATGTGGTCTTGGAAGATTACCCCGCACTTACGCATGCGCTCGGTGATGAGGCAATGGATACGCTGCTTCGCACCTTTATTGAATATACCCCGTCACGTTACTTTAACATTGGGCAGTATGTGACTCAATTACCGGAATTTATCCGCCAAGGGCATATGGAGCTTGAGCATAAAGCATTTCTCTATGAGCTCGCAACGGTGGAAGCGACGATGGGCGAGCTGATGGATAAACCGGTAAATGCGCCGTTGGTTGCTTCTGATTTAATGGAAATTTCGCCGGAGACCTTGCTCGCATGTCAGCTTAAACCCCGTGCCGCATCGAAGTTTTTTGCCTTTTCTTATCCGGTGAATGATTTCCTCACCGCATTTTTTGAAGAAGAAAATCCTGCGATTCCAGCGCCGCAAGAAACCTTCCTTGTGGTAATTCATGATGGTGAAAGATGCTGGCGTTTACCGCTTGAGGCCAATGAATATGCGCTGCTTAAAGAACTCGAAGCGTGTCATCCCTTAGGCGTTGCGATTGAGCGCATGGCAGCTGCAACCGGGATTGCGGAAGAAACGCTGGTGGGTGATATTCAGGGTTGGTTTGGGCGATGGGTCGGGCAGGGGTTGCTCGAGCGGTTGGAGGAAGATCAGCAAGTGGTGGCGTAGGTGCACTGCCATCTACTATTAGCAACTGCAAGTTACCTATTTACTCAAAAATCTTGACTTGTATAAGTTAATATATTATATTTCTTCCCATCAAAATTCTTTGGGAGAAAAATAATGAGTAAGAAACGCTTCAATCGGCTGCAGAACGAGAAGGACGATGGGTCTTCCTCAACGCAAACCCTTGGAACCACGCCTCCAGAAAAAAGCCCAGAGATACAGGCCGCGCTCGACAAAATCGATCAAGCCGTACTAGCCATATATAAGGATAATTCCCCAAAAAACAGCCGCGCTTTCGCAGAAGCGATAGAAGATGCTCGTAATGCAGGGGTTGAGGTTCATACACACCGGGTTCCTTCGGTATTATACGAAGGCCAAATGAAATTCCTAGCATACAAAGAGGAACTTCTATCTACATTAAGCTTACAAGCACCGCAGACACAGGAGCCCCCCTTCCCCAAGAAGGGTCTGATTTCCGCAAAGAAAGGAAACATTTTTACGGGACGTGGTTCTAAAAAGACATCTTCCAGCCGGCCCCTAGAGATAACTACTCACTTGCTTGAACACAAATATGAACAAAGTCATAAAGTCGGAATCTTAGAATTCTCCATAACATATGACTGCATCCGTGCAACGAAATTACTATTAAAAAATCCGAATGTTGATCCTAAAACTGCTATAGATTTTGTTACTGCTACTCCTACCCTATATCATAAACTTCAGCTAGGATATAAAGACATAATCTCCCATATATCACCTGAAATGTTAAACCTTCTGCTCGCCTTGCGTGGAAAAAATGGGGAATACCTTGATCCCAATAAAATCCACAATATAACAATCATGCATGATGCTCCTCCCGAATTTTGGAGCACTATTTTGCAATGGCAGGGTGATCAAGGAGAAACATATATAGATCCAAGTAATCTGAGTGTTACTGCTCGTGCCAACGCCTACGCTAAATCTAACAACCTGCTCCTCATTCTTGCTTTTGCTAAATCACAAGAGGAAAAGCATCCTGAATTGTTTAAATATTTGGTTTCAGCAGTTTCTGCAGAGTTGAACCCACACCGTATTTACTTCCAAATGGCAATGGCTCACTCCCCAGAATTAGCAGGACGCTTTTCAGATCGCACAGTTGTTGTCCAGCAAAAAGCTGAATATTATGCCCACATCATAAAAGACCATGGAATGGATTGCCTGCAAGATTATAAAAATCAATGAAAATGGTATTAGAAGTAACAAATCAAATCTCGACCGTTATAAGTACGCCCCTAACTCCAATGAGTTTAAAAGCCTATTACAAACTGCACAAAAGGAACTTCTTGCACCGAAGCTCAATGCGCTGGCACGTGTAGCAAAAGATCCTATGAAGGCCTTTTTAGGTCCAGAATCCATACTCTCTTCATTACCAGAAGATGCACTTTCTGTTGTCTTTAGTCATCTCATGACTCCCGCAGCTGATCCCAATGTTGCAAAAGCAACATTACAAGAGAGGTCATTATTTAATAATACATTCAAACAAGCATTAAGAAGGTTAGGAGAGTTACAATTGAAACTCGTTCTAGAAAAAGACCATCAGGGTAAGCCTGTGTTGCGCCTCTCTAAAATAGACGGAAACCTTACCGTAGACGAAGCTACGCTAGCACAAGTACTCATCACGAAACTTGGCGGTCAAGGTTGGAAGCTTCGGTATCATTACGATAAGGATGGGAATGTTACTGAAAAGTGCTCATTAAAACTTCCTGAAGAAAGAGTAGAGGCTGAAGAAGGGAAAGCATGGGTATCTGCTGTTACCATGAAAGGTGAAAGCAAATCTGCTGCTCGAGGAAAATAGCGACGCGGAACAGGAGACGACACTACCTAAAGCGTCTCCACTTCTAAATCATCCTCATCAAGGTGATTTTTCGTGTTAGCACGGAAATCCCGTGTGCCTTCAGATACTTCCCCGCCCCATTCATCCACCAATCGTTTCTGTGAAATCTCCAGACGCCGTATCCGCATTTCTGCTCGGATAGAAAAGATCGCAACGGTGATCTGAGGAATCATCCAGATCATGGCCCAGCCTAAACCGGCCGCAACAAAAACGAATATCCACATTTGAGGATCGGTTGCAATTTGCCGCGCGCGCTCGGCTTTATCCGCAGCCTTAAACAACTCAAAAACCGAAGGAAGTATTCCCATAAAGTTGAATGCACCAATCGTGCGGGAAGCGCAGTTCCCAATCCGTTTATCAGTAATCCCCGCCACGATTGCAGGCGACATCCCCAGCATAAAAAAGATAATCGCATAATGGGAAATCAGCAATAATGTGCCGCCCACGAGAAATAATACGCTCCAGTTGATGATGCTAATGCCCCGCAACTGGAGGAGATCCCCCTGGGGCGCGCCTTTTTTGGCGGAAGCTTGATCATCGGTAGCTGTGTTGGTCACAGTAAGTCCTTACAATTACATGTTCGTGGCGACAAGATAGAGAATTTCTACCGCCGTGAGCAAATACGAAATAATCACTGAAAGCTGCAACCCATAACGGTAACTGCTATTGGTGATTTGCGTGGTATTCTGCAACAATTTCTTCCGCTCATAGAGCTGTCTATATTTACGTTTTGCCTGCTTGAAGCCAAGGGTATCTTTTCCAAGAAATTGGGGATTCGAGATAATACGCAACAGTAGCGGAAGATTTCCTTCCTTCGCGTATTTATCCAGTTCGCTTTGCAGCTCTTTACGGATGCTTTGGCTGTGAATGTTTTCGAGCAACTTCATCAGCTGGTTTTTGATATGCGCACTCAAATGTTTGAGTTTCTTGACCGCGATCTTACGTTGCGCCATCGCAAGTATCGCAAGTATTTCGATGGTTTTGTTGTCTGCAAACTCAGGGAAACGCGACAGTCCTTTGATGCGTACGGCGGTAATAAGATTGATTTTCTGACCGATAAATGCCGCAATATGCCGATCCATAATCGGATCATTCTCTTTGGCTGTGCTGGCATAGGATTCAAGGCTTTCCATGAGTTCGGGCAAATTTGTGATGTAATCCTTATTCACCAACGGGCTTTGACAGGGCAGGCCAATATTCGTCTCATAAAGGCAGCGCTCAATGCCAAATCCGATCGCGGATTGGGTGACATAGGTGCTGGCTTTATCGAGCATCCAGGAAAGTGCAGCGATATCCGGGCTGGTTTTTTCTTCTGTACTGCGTAAATCCAACCAAATGGAGGGAATATGCGAGTTTAATATATTGGCCGCTAATTGGATGTAATTGGTGTTGTTAACGGTACTGCCATAAGCAAGCATTAATCCCAGTGAATGCAGGTCAAACGCGTAACCATGGACCCGTAATGGGCCTGTGGGATCAAGCGCAATAATCGTCTCGGCCACAAGTTGATCGTAATTATCGAACGTAGTTCGGCTGGTAACGGCGCTCAGCGCACTATTTTTAATATGACGTAAGAGATTCGCAAGTCCGGCTTTGCCAAGGCTGCCTTCCACCCATTTAGTCACATGCTCTTCCATGAGGAATTTTTTCGAGTCATTCCAGTTTCGGTAAAGATCATAAGCGAGTGAGCGGGAATTAAAATGCGCCTTGCCGTTAAAATGGATGGCGCGCGTTCCTTCTTTTGGCGCAGAAGGCGTCATGAGGTTGAATCTCCGACCCTTAAGCCAGGAGATTACCATATCTCCGCCCCAACGGTCATCCTGCTTATCGTTGAGTAATCCGATGAGCAGGTCATTCATGGTGGAGGAGACGGTTGCGTCCGTTGCCAGCGTGTTATAACTGTTAAGCGTGAGTTTCGAGAGCACCATCGTATGGGCATCGGCGGAAGTATTGGGTAAATGCCCCAGTAGCAAATGAAGGACAAGCACACCCAACGCATAATAATCATCTTTAATCGTAGCCCGGCCTTTGCCGGTGGGGATACAGATCGCACGGTCTACGGTTTCATAGGCGGAATGTTGCGAATAACCCGGCGGTTCGGATACGCACTCGCTTAAATTGAGTGTGCCATGTTCATCGATATAAATATTATCAGGATGAAGCGACCCGTGCGCAATCCCCGCTTGTTCAAGCTGGGTAAGCAGTTTTACGATAGGAGTAATAACGCGTTGCGTGACGTAATTTTCACTAAACTCATGATTCTCCTCAAGCATTTGCGTGAGTGTTTTGCCTTTAGGCCGCTCAAAAATGACGGTAAAAAATTTCTGACCGGAGTTGGAAATCGTAATAACTTCTGAAGAAAGCGGGAAGATAAGGTGATTAAAGGTTCTGTTTTTCAATGCCCTAAGAACATCTATCCGAAGTGGCATGCTTTTTTTGAAGACGAGCGCATAGATATCGCTATCTCCATGTTTGGCTTCGGTAGCTTTATAGGCTTTTGCGAAATCGGTATCAAGTTCGGCAATGGGGCGGTTGACATGAACTTCGTATTTACCGGCGACAACGTCACTGACCGTTCCGCGCGTAACGACTTCCTGGAATACATCTGAAGCTTTTTGGCCTTTCTGGAAAGCCGTGGCTTTGGAATCATCACCAGCGTCTTCTTCCCCCTCGGCTTTTCCTTTACCGATGGCCTTTGCAACATTGCGCAAATCTTGCTCGTTCGCCGCCATCGTCGTGGTGCCCGCCTTACCCTACCTGTAGTCACTAAAGCATGACTATAATACCATCCATGGATAATGCAACGCAATAGTCGCTAGTTAGATGAAACAGTTTCCGTGGCCTGCACCCACCAATCCGGATGGGCCTGTTGAAGCAAGCGTACAGCTTCTTGGGCTGTTGCAAATGTATCGAAAATTCCGAAACACGTAGCGCCGCTGCCTGACATCCGCGAGAGCTTACATCCGGCAGTCGTTCCAAGTGCATCGAGCACGGTTTTAATCGCAGGGACTAATGTAATCGCTGGCGCTTGTAGATCATTTTGCTGTGCTTGCAAAAATGCGATAGGGTCATTTCCGATGCTATTTAATGGGGCAGAAAACGGTGGTGCGTAAGCGCTATATACCGCTTTGGCCGTGAGTGGGATATTTGGGTTCACCAGTACCACAGGCAGGGAAGGGAAGGGGACAAGCGGGTTAATCTGCTCCCCGATACCGTGGACAAGGCAGGGAACGGGATCAAGGCACGAGGGCACATCTGCGCCTAATGTCAGGGCAATTGGAGGAAGTTTTGAGGGGTCAACCCCCCATAGCGAACGTAAGAGCTGTAAGGCCGTTGCAGCGTCGCTGGAGCCCCCTCCCAAGCCAGAGGCAATCGGCAGGTTTTTTTCCAATGTAATGGCTACAGGGACAGGCGCGGAGGCATGGGGTAAAAGGCTTCTAGCGGCACGCATGACGAGGTTGTCCTCCACGTCAAATCCTTCCAGATCTTTCGCATAAGGACCTGTAATAGTGAGGGTAATGTCGTTTTTGGAGGGGGTGGAGGTGATCGTTAAACGATCGCCTAAAGCAGTAAAAACGAACAGGCTCTCTAACAGATGATAACCATCGGCCCGTTTGCCGGTAATATGGAGAAAAAGATTCAGCTTCGCAGGCGCCAGCGCATCTATCTGGCCGTTACTGTTGTTCCATAACGGTAGGGAGCCCATGGAGTGCGGCTTCCTGATTGGTAACAGCGGTGGTGGAGGTGGGCAGTCCGTGGGCAATTTTCTGCTCCAATTTCATTTTATTCTCAGCGAATTCGGTATCCGGCTCCGGGCTCTTATCCGCATGGGCGTTATCTTCGCGGAAGCGTAACGCATGGGTCCACTGGAATCGTGCTTCTTCTTCACGGCTCAAGCGCCAGTATACATCCCCTAAATGCTCATGCAAGGTGGGATCCTTCGGATCAATTTGGATCGCCTGTTCAAGATAGGTAAGCGATTGAGCATAGTTACCGAGCTTATACATCGCCCATCCCATACTATCAATGATATGCGCATCACCGGGGCGTTGTTTAATCGCAATTTCCACCATTTGGCGGGCAGTATTCAGGTTCTTATCGCGATCAAGCCAGCTATAGGCAAGATAGTTAAGCACATCGGGCTGCTCTGGGCTAAGTTCCAGGCTTTTGATGAAATCCTGCTCGGCTTTATCCCACTCTTGCGAGCGCTCATAGCTTACCGCACGGCTATAGAAAATAGGCCAATGCTTCGCTTCGATGGTCGGAATACGATCAAGGGATTGCGAATAAAGTTCAGCCGCTTCTTTATAGTGTTTCTGTTGTTTCATCTGATCGGCAAGCACGAGAAGCGCATCAATCCGATTAGGTGATTGTTCTACAAGTGTTGTCAAGATCGATTGGGATTTATCTGCACTCCCAGACTTATAAAGGCTTTGCGCCACATGGATTTGGCTATCGCGATATAAGTGCGACTCTTTAGGGACGCTGCGGAAATAAGTGATCGCTTGTTTATATTGCGCATTTTGCTCCATATTCAGTCCCATCAAGAACTTTCCTTGTGAGGAATCCGGGTCAAGATGCATCACGAGCTGTAAATAAAGCAGAGATTCTTGGTACATTTCTCCGTTATAGAGCACGCGTACGAGCTCAAGCATCACTTCATTTACGGCTTTATTGATGGTCGGGACTACCGGTTGGCTTGCGACTTCACCACGGTCAAGCCGCGCGATGGCCTCCACGAAATGCCCTTCCGTAGGGTTTGCTTTCTCATAATCCTTGTAAAGCTCGAGTGCCCGGGCGGTGTTGCTTTGGCGTTCATAAAAATTCCCCGCTGCTCTCACGAAGTGATAGGTGCGGGAAAAAGTCAGGCTTTTTTCATACGCAGCTTTGGCGGCATCGGTATGCTTGGCCATGTCATTGAGCAGCGCCATATGGTAATACCAAATCGGCGCGAAATCATCTTCCGTGGCAAGTGTTTGGAGCAACTGGTTCGCTTTGTCGAAATCCCCTTCGCCGGCTTTGCTCCAGACAATCATCAGCGAGCAGAGCATAATATCCATGTCAGAAAGATCTTTCCCGCTGTTCTTGACCAGCGCAATCAGGCGGTCTTCGGAATCTTTATAATTCCCCGTGCGGATATCTTCCGCTGCCAGTGTCACTTGGCCGAGCGCCGGAATCGTGCTGTAATTCTCATAGCGTTTAATGAGACTAATCGCTTTATCCACATCGCCTGCGAGCAACATAATCGCAAAAGTGCGCTGTACGAGCTTGAGGTTAAACGGATCGGATTCCAGGCTGGCTTCATAAAGCGCGGAAGCCTGTTTCATATCTTCGTGGCGGCTGGCAAAACGCCCGGAGAGATAATCTCCTGACATGCTGCTGCCGAAATTATAATAGGTAAAATCTTGGAGTGATTCGGAATGCTGGGCGGTCTCTTGAGGGGCGAGAGCCGGTGCGGTATGTGTTGCATAAGGATCGAGAGAGTTAAGCGAGAAATAGGATGCGGTAAGTAGGGTTAATGTTAGGCTGCTATAAGCAAATTGCCTTACCTTCACATTTTTCCAATACCGCGGCATCTGCATCATGTTCCCTCTATCTCTAACCTACGTGGTTGGGAGAGCTTTAAAACCCAGGAAATAGCAATCAAGCTGCGCCAGGGTTTTCTTGGCTCATCTTCTTATTGTAGCCGTAATATGTTAATAAACTGTAAGATTTACGCGGAGTTTGAGGGAAAAGGTGCGGGCTTGGAGTTGAAAATGGGGGTATAACACTCCCTCATTGACCAAATCCCTTCTGATCTTTATAAAGATTTGCAATGAACGTATTGCAGAAGGAATAAGATTTCATGGCGAACGCAATCAACGCAACCATCCTCGGCTTCTCCGGGATGTCACTCACACCGGATGAAAAATCTTTCTTCAAAGAAGTCAATCCGTTAGGATTCATTTTATTCGCGCGCAATTGCGAATCCAAACCGCAAGTTAAAGCACTGGTGGATTCACTGAAATCACTCGTCGGCCACGAAGATGTGCCGATCCTCATTGATCAGGAGGGCGGTCGTGTAGCGCGATTAAAACCTCCAGTATGGCGTAAATCGCCGGCGGCAGGTAGCCTTGCCGCAATCGCTGCGAAGGATCTCCCGTTGGCCAAAGATTTGATCTATAAAAACTCGCGTTTGATGGGGGCAGAACTTCGTGCACTTGGAATTAACGTGGATTGCGCGCCAGTCGTGGATTTATTGATCCCAGGTGCGCATGATATCGTGGGTGACCGTGCATTCGGTGAAACACCGCAAGCCGTTGCAGAACTCGCACGCGAAGCGGCGAAAGGATTGCTTGATGAAGGCGTGCAGCCGATCATTAAACATATTCCAGGGCATGGCCGCGCGAAGGTCGATAGCCATGAGAGCTTGCCGGTGGTTGATGCCGGTGTGGACGTGCTCCGCCGCCAGGATTTTGAAGCTTTCCGATTGCTTGCTGATATGCCTTGGGCGATGACGGCGCATATTGTTTATACCGCGTTTGATTCGCTGCATCCGGCGACCCATTCTCCGCGCGTGATTGAAATTATCCGCAAAGAAATTGGCTTTGACGGGATGCTGGTTTCCGATGATCTCTCGATGAAAGCACTCCGCGGTTCCTTCGGCGAACGCGCAAAACGTGCTGCCGATGCGGGTTGCGACGTGATGCTCCATTGCAATGGGGATCGACGTGAAATGGAAGCGATCGTGAAAGAGACACCGTCACTTTCCGGTGCATCGCAAGTCAGAGTCCACCGCGCATTTGCGATGGCGAAGCCAAAATCCTCGATTGATTTCATTGCGACGAATGAGTGGATCGAAGGCGTGCTTGAGAAGAAGGTGGCTTAGAAAAAGACCAACAGTGTCATTCCCGCATAGGCGGGAATCTATTGTTATACTGCTTGGCAATGGATCCCCGTCTACACGGGGATGACGCTTGAACGAGAATATACTATCGCACGAACCGTTTCACACTCGAAGCATCGGTGACTGTAATTTCGAGCTGTCCTTTGCGCTTTGGTTCTTCCTGGACATATTCGCCCAGCAGGTTCCGCGCTTCGCGATAAGATTCGCGGGCTTGAATCGTATTGCCGCGAAAGCTTTCTGCGCCAGCCTGATCCAGCAATTGATAAATCTTCGCCCGGCGTGGATCGGAAATCTGTCCAGCCTGAGGAGCCACTGCCTGGCTATTGGCTGCCATCGGAACCGGCTGTAACACCGTTTGACCCTTTTCTTTCAAGACATATACGACCACATTATTCGCATAATCATTCACCTTATACAGCCCATCAGAGAGGGTCGTTGCCTTGGCTAAAGGCTCCACGGTCGTAGCAGGTGGGGTGTAATAAGGGGTGGCACTGGCGATAGCAGGAAGCAGTAAAGCAGCAGCGAGTATAAAAGCAGTCAGACGTTGAGACATAGCAGTACCTTGTGTTGATCTGTTGCAAAAATACAACATATGAGCGAGGAGTCAAGAAAAAGAAGGAGGTACTAGAGGGGTTAAAGTATAGAATTATAGGAATAATCCTTGCACTTTTGTTTGTGGTTCCATAACTATTGATGGATAAAATAGAATGAGTACGTAATTACCATGGCCAAAACCCTGAACCTCGCGCTTGCTCAAGTGAATGTCACCGTCGGTGCGCTTGAATCCAACACTCAGAAAATCAAAGAATATTATGAATCCGCCGCGAAAAAAGGCGCGGATCTGGTCGTCTTCCCGGAGCTGACCGTGATGGGCTATCCGCCGGAGGATTTGGTTTTGCGTACGGGCTTCCAACGTCATGCGATGAAGGCCATTGAAGAATTAGCGGCAACAACGAAAGGCAAACCCTGCGGGATGATCGTCGGCGGAATCGCAGGCCATCAGCATGGGCTATTTAACGCTGCATATCTGCTAGCGGATGGGAAAATCCAGGACGTCACACGCAAATATTCACTGCCCAATTATGGCGTATTTGATGAGAAGCGGGTATTCGCTCCAGGGCCTGTGCCGCGTCCACTCGAATATAACGGTGTAAAGCTTGGTATCCTGATTTGCGAAGATATGTGGGATACGAAGCTCGCCATCGCTCTGGCGAAGCAAGGGGCGGAGATGCTGATTGCGATCAATGCCTCGCCATTTGAACATAACAAACAGGAATTGCGCTATAAATTGGTGACGCGCAACGTTATGCAAACCAGCCTTCCACTTATCTATGTGAACCAAGTGGGTGGGCAGGATGAATTGGTGTTTGAAGGAAACTCCTTCGTGATTAATCCCGATGATTCTCTTGCCTGCGTTATGCCAGCCTGGGAAGAGGCGCTGACCTTCACGCGTTTTGAAAAAAGCAAAGCGAAAATGTGGGTCTGTACCCATGTGGATGAGAAGCCCGTCAAAGCTTTAAGCCCTGGAAGTCAACCGCTTGCGGATACGCCATCGACGATCTACTGCGCGCTGGTAATGGGTTTGCATGATTATATCGAGAAGAACGGGTTCCCTGGGATTATTATTGGCATGTCGGGCGGAATTGATTCTGCCCTAAGTGCTGCGATTGCTGTTGATGCACTGGGAGCTTCGCGCGTACGAACCGTCATGATGCCATCACCTTATACCTCGCGCGAGAGTATTACGGATGCCGAAGAATGCGCGAAATTGTTGGGCGTGCAGTGCGAGAGTATTTTAATTTCGCCGATGATGGATGCCTTTGCGCTCAGTCTTCAGCCGTTCTTGAAAGAAAAGAAGCCGGATATTACGGAAGAGAATTTGCAATCGCGGATTCGCGGGAACCTCCTGATGGCGTTGAGTAATGCGTCGGGTTATATGGTGTTGACGACGGGAAATAAATCCGAAATGGCAGTAGGTTACGCAACGCTTTATGGCGATATGTGCGGCGGCTTCTCCGTGCTAAAAGATATTTATAAAAGCGAAGTCTATAAGCTCTCCCGTTGGCGCAATGAACATTGCCCTGCACGTGCGAAGGGTAAGAAGGGCAGGGTGATCCCGGAAAATATTTTGGAAAAAGCTCCGACCGCGGAACTTCGCGAGAACCAAAAAGATACCGATAGCTTGCCGCCTTACGATATTCTGGATGATATCTTGCATCGGATGATCGAGGAAGGAAAATCCAGCGAGGAAATTATCGCAGGCGGGCATGGTGATCATACGGTGAGGAAGATTGCGAATCTGATACTTAAAGCCGAATATAAACGCCGTCAATCGCCTCCGGGTGTGAAGGTAACCGGGCTTTCGTTTGGCCGTGATAGACGATATCCGATTACGAATGGGTATCGGTTGTAGTGTAGTTCTACCTTAAGTTACCATATCTGATTTTTCTACTAAAATTAATTTTTTATGGTACTCTGCAAGTTACTATAACTCCAAAGGCATCCACATGACTAAAGAAAGTGGTTTAAACAACAAATCAAGAGATGAGATCGAACAGAGTGGGCCATTTTTTGATGCTGCTCAGGCGAAAAGTCCAATAGAAACTATTGCATCGGTTACTTACGGTGGCGAGGGAGATGATACTATAAAAGCGCAAGCGCTTAATGGTTTTGCTACTGCTTATGCTTGTCCTGAAACTCAAGTGATTTTTGATGCTGCGGCAGCGTACATAAAAAATAATCCAGCATTCCGGGTATATACGGGGTTAAATTATCATAATCAATCCCACGGGTTTTATAATGACGAAACACAAGTGGTTTTTCTTGAAGCGGTTACGCCAGAACGCGAGTATGAAAGGGTTGAACCAAAGTTGCGGGTTCTACTTGAGTCAAACAGCGGCTCCTTAAGTTTTCCTCAAAATATTGTGCATGAATTTGGTCACATGGCGGCTGATGTTACATTCCGACATTTAGGGCGGATGCTTCCATCCTTAAAGGAAAAATTCCAAGAGGTAGCACAAGAAGATAAAAAAAATTTTCCGGCATGTAAACTAGGAAAAGATAGCGCTTCCCGAAATCTGAATTCGAATATTTATAATGTTATAATAACCAGAAATCTTCCACTCTATTACCATGAGAAGTATAGATTGCGCGAACATATAGCCCGTATTGGGGAGTCATTTTTTATTGCAGATTATTTTGATCGAAAAAACGGTGATACCAATCGTACACTTTTTAAATATTGTACAGAAGAGTTACTTCCACGATCGTATGCCTTTTATCAAGAGCACATGGTGCCAGCCTATAAGCATTACATAGAGATTGCCGATAAAATCCCAGCAATAAAAAAAATCGCACAGAAAGTAGAGATGGAATTTCTAAACGTGTTGGAAGATCGAGCTATTGTTACCTCTATTGATGATCGATTAAACAAATTTGCTCGACGTGTATGTAATGCTGTGGAGCGCGGATTGATCAATAATCTCTCGATGAAGGAACTTGAAACTATTGTCCAGGATCCGGTGCAGACGGATAAGTTGGTGAAACATTTATCCAACTATTGGAAGATCGGGTTGGATGAGTTGAATCCTAAAAATCTTGAAGATATTCTCGAGAAAGGCAAATCGAGGGAAGAGAAAGTAAAACTGATTACCAGCATTCCTGAACTGATTACGACTTGGAACATGATTGCGGAAATTAACAAAACGACTGAAACAATCGAGCGGCCAAAATTTATTCAAGATGCTTTAGATCGTGCAAATCCAAGTAATCCTTCCGCTGAGATAGCAAAAGGACGGGGTGGAGACTAAACGAGTCTTACCGCGGCAACGTCCCAGCAATCGCCGAAATCCACCCATAGAGATAATCCCCTGCTTTGCCCGATACAGACCCCTGATTAATCAGGTTACGGATTTGCTCAAACACATCCGGTTCTTCAGCTTGAAGAGCGCTCAAGGCTTGTTTCACTTCTGCTTCATGTTCAGCTGCGAGCACGCCTTCTAAGCGTTTTGCGAGCACTTCCAACGCCTCTTTCGCCTTGCCTTTTTCGGACGAAAGCAACTCCTTCACAATGGTGCGAAGTTGCGATACGGCGCTTAAGCTTTCTCCCACCGCTGCATGCAGCGCGAAGACATCACGGCTTTGCGCGGTCATCGCTTCCATCGGATTTGCACCTAAACTTTCTTCTCCATGGAGTCCCAACTCAAGCACGGAAAGATCAAGGCGTTGTTTGAAAACAATCAGATGTGTTTTATTTGAGACCAGATCGCTGAGCGGGATCTTCTGCCGCAACGCCAAACTATAAGCCTCAAGTGAAGCCTCCACTGCATCATGGAGTGCTTCCGGTACGGTAATCGCCACCGTCAATCCTTCATGCGATTGCTCCACGCTCACACGAATATCCTTATCCGCATGTTTCCATTGAAGATAGGTATAAAGGAAATCGAGGAGTGAAAGCGCCGCTGGGTTCCATGCTTCTTTGACCGTCACAGTCCGCACGATATGGCGTTTATCGCTCATGTTGTCTAGCCAGGATTTGAGCTTCTTAGCAGCTGCTTGGTGATCTGATCCGACATCCGCAATAAGTTGTTTTATATCAGAAAGAAGGTGGGAGGGGAGGGAGGTCATGAGCATTCCTTTTGTATGATATGACTAAAGGTTGTATAACACGGCTGCGGTTGAGGATAAAGGGGTATTACCCCACCACTTCCACAAAACAATTCGGCGTTTCATACAGCCGCACTTTATGGCAACGGATTCCCGGCTCGTTAAACAGGGTCGGGAACACCTGCTTCACAAAATATAGCGCCATGTTTTCAGCCGTCGGGTTATCGGGCAGATAAAACACATTTTGCTTGGTCTCAGCCGCAATCGCTTCGCCTAGGGTTTTATCCTTCGTCCAAAGTACGATACTGTGATCCCAATTCGAGTTGATCCAACCTTCTACGCGATCTTTAATCTCGCCAAAATCAATTACCATCCCAAGATCATCAAGCCCTTCAGCCGCAACGCAGACTTCCAAAACATAGCGATGCCCATGGAGATATTTACATTTGCCTCCATGTCCCATCACGCGGTGGGCGGTATCAAATTCGATGCGGCGAGTGCAGGTGAGGGTGGTCATTATTTTCTTTGATTCTTAGGTGATTGAAGTTGGCTCGGAATATAGCCTGTGTAGGATGGTCGAGCAAGAAAAAATCATGAAGAGGTAGAGTGACCTGGAGAGGTCGTCATCGCGAGCGAGTAGCGAAGCGATCCAGCATAAAAAGAAACTGGATTGCTTCATCGTCATTCTTCCTCCTCGCAATGACGACCTCATGTGGTTGGTCAACCTTCTATCGTAATATTAAAAAGACGACTGCTTGAATTTCGTCAAACTCTGGATATGATTATAAAGAGCAATATGCAAATGTACGGAAAAAGAACGATGAAGCGATTACCTTTGGCCCTGTTAGCGTGTTCCCTGATTGTTGGGTATGCGATGTCTGCAAAAGCGGAAGAGGCGCCGGCCAAGGATGAGCCTGCGGCAGTGTCTGACCCGGAAGTGATCCCTGTTCCCGTTCCTTCCCCCCAAGGTTCCACTGTTGTTCCCGTCCCGGTAAGTAAAGAGGCAACACCTGCTGCCGCTCCCGCTGTTGAGGAAGAGGAGAATGAGGAAGATCTTTCCGAGCATGGATTCCAGATCTGGCTTGCTGATTTCAAAGCAAAAGCACGGCAGGAGGGGATTTCTCAAAAAACCATCGATCGGGCCTTTAAAGACGTTAAGATCGAACCAAAGGTCGTAAAACTCGATAAGAAACAGCCAGATAAGACGGTCACCTTCGCACAATATAAAAAGAGTGTCCTCCCGCAGTCACGTATCAAGAAGGCGCGCCAACTCTATCATGAAAACAAGACATTGCTTGATAAGATCGGCAAACAGTACGGTGTCCAGCCCCGTTTTATCGTGGCGTTATGGGCGGTGGAGAGTAATTTCGGCGAACGTATGGGAGGGTTTTCGATTGTAAATGCCTTGTCTACCTTAGCGTTTGAAGGGCGCCGCCGGGAGTTTTTCACGAAAGAACTTATGAATTCACTTAAAATCATTGATGCTGGCCATATCAGCGCTGAAGATATGAAAGGTTCCTGGGCGGGCGCGATGGGCCAATCCCAGTTTATGCCGTCTACTTTCCTCAATTATGCGGTAGATTATGACGGTGATGGCAAAAAAGATATATGGGGTACGAAAGCGGACGTATTTGCCTCGATTGCCAATTACTTAAGTAAGATCGGCTGGAATGATGACGAGACCTGGGGGCGCGAAGTGAAAGTGCCGAAATCCTTTGATCAATCGCAAATTTCCTCGAAAATTACTAAGCCGCTTTCCACATGGGGAAGGATGGGCGTGACCAAAACCGATGGCAGGCATCTCCCAAAAAATGCCCATATGGAGGCCTCTGTCGTCCGCCCAGACGATAAAGGTGTTGAAATTTATATAGTTTATAGCAATTACAAAGTCATTTTACAGTGGAATCGCTCGCTTTATTTTGCTACAACTGTCGGGTTGTTAGCTGATGCAATCGGAAAAGGATAATAAAGTATGACGATCACTGCTGCTTTGAATGTGAACCTACGCAATAAAATCCTACCATCACTTTGTGCACTGGCATGCTCTACATTGCTATCAGGATGTCTTGCAACGGGAAGCCAACGCGCCCAGATTGATATGCCGCCTTCGGCAACCGTAGGCCAAATGGCAGATGCGGGCACGAAAGTCACTCCTGCTCCTACCGAATCCTTTGATATTAAGCCCTATATGGAAAATGGGAAAACCGGTTATTATAAAATCGGTAAGCCCTATAAAATAGAAGGCACCTGGTATTACCCAAAAGAACAGCCTGCTTACGATAAAATAGGCATGGCGTCATGGTATGGCCCAAATTTTCACGGAGGTTTGACCGCCAATGGCGAGATTTATGACCAAGACTCCTTATCTGCCGCGCACCAGACCTTACCGCTTCCGAGCATGGTACGCGTGACGAACCTGGAAAATGGCCGGACTTTGATCGTAAAAGTCAATGACCGTGGGCCTTATTCAAAAGGGCGGGTAATTGATGTATCCAGCAAAGCTTCAGAACTTTTAGGCTTTAAACAAAATGGGACGGCGAAAGTCCGCGTGCAATTCCTCCCAGGCCACACCCAGCAACTGCTTGCACAACGTGCAGAGCAAGGGGGGGGAGAACAATTTTCCCAAGCGGCATCCAGACTCTCTGGCGTAACGGGTACAACAACAGTGGCGGCGGCTCCGGTGGCTCCGGTAGTCGTAGAAACACAGGCCTCTGTAGAGCCCTATGCGGCAAAAGAGGTGGCATCAGCAGCAGTAGTTTCAACGGCGCCAGTCGTGCTCCAAGGTGCTGAGGAGGAAGAGGCTGCAGTAGTAGCATCGATGGAACCCGCAGCTGCGGCTCCGGTTTCAGCTCCTATGGCGGCAACGATGGCTTCGGAGGAAGAGGTGGCTCCCGTTGCTATTCCTGCGGTCGCAAAGGCAGCACCAGCCAGCTCAGGAACAGATTATTTTATCCAAGCCGGTGCATTTGAGAAAAAGAACAATGCCAGCCATTTGGCGGATAGATTATTATCCTACGGGAGCACGAGCGTGACCCCAATCAATGCACGCAATAAGACCTTCTATCGCGTCCGCTTAGGCCCAATCAACAATAAGCAGCAGGCCGATAAGATTTTGTCTGAGTTGAAGTCTTCCGGGCATAAAGGTGCTGTGATTGTCGCGTCCAATTAACATAAAATGATACGCCCCCATTTAGCGCTTGGATTATGAGCTCTAAGGAGCTATCTTGATGTACATGCGCAATTTTTTTGCTATCCTCTTTCGCTATTTATCCCGCCGCAGTGCCTGGCTTCCCGCCTTGCTGCTGGTTATTTTATTCTTATCCGAATCCCTTGGTTTTCTAAAACAGGTCGAAAATTATTTCGATTCAGACCTCTTTGCGTTTAGCTTAGGCACCGTGAAGCTTTCGCTTTATAAAATACTAAAGGGAATTGTGGCGCTGATTGCCCTGCTGTGGATTGCAGGTATCCTATCCGCGGCAGGAGAGCACTATCTTCGCCGCTTGAAAGGCTTACATTCTAGTAGCCGATCACTTTTTATGAAATTCTTTCAAGCTGCTGTCTATCTTGCTATTTTCCTGCTTGCCTTGAATATTTTGGGGATTGATCTGACGACCCTTGCGGTATTCGGAGGTGCGGTAGGTATCGGGGTTGGATTTGGCTTACAGAAAATTGCTTCGAATTTCATCAGTGGCCTCATACTCCTTATGGAAAAGACGGTCGAAGAAGGGGATTTGATTGAGATGGGGGATGGAATAACGGGATTCCTTAGGCAAACAGGTGCGCGTTATACTCTTCTTGAAACCTTTGATGGGCGCGAGGTGATGATCCCAAACGAAGACTTTATCACCAACCGCGTTGTCAATTGGACCTATTCCAATAAAAAGGGCAGGGCGGAGATTGCAATAAAAGTTGCTTATGGTTCTGATATCAAAAAGGCGCAAGCCTTGGTTTTGGAAGCCGCACGTCAGCACCCTCGATGCAGCCTGGATCCAGAGTCTCGATGCTATCTTGATGAGTTTGGGGAGAGCGCCATTACCTTGAAACTCTATTTCTGGGTGGATGATGTCAGCGAAGGCCGAAATGAGCCTCGGAGCGATGTTATGTGCGCTATCCTTGAGAAATTCAATGCCAATGATATCCATATGCCCTTCCCGCAACGTGATATTTATATTAAGCACTCCGCAGATTCCTACCCTCGGTAGAAAAACCAGCCAAGCTCCCGTACTTCTCATCCTAAAATTTCAATAGCTTCATATTGATTTATATTATAATAATGTGGTATAATACGCCCCACTGAATTTAGCGACAGAAGCGTAAGCGCTATAGTAAACAAAAAGGGACAATTTCCATGAAAAATTTTCTTAGAGCCAGTAGAGACACGGTAAAAGACAAAACAACAGAGGCTACGCATTTCGTTAAAGAGAAGGCCGAAAAAACGGTAAAGCCGAAGGAGACTCGCGCCTATAAGTCCCTGGATAAAGTAATGAGGGAAGCCGGGGAGTTCACCCTGATTGAACCGAACAATGGTTATGTACAGAAAGTAAGAGAGTTGCTCAGCAAAGAAATAACACAGTTCCTTGCTAAACTTATTGTACCTATCGCAAATAAGCCGAACCTTGAAAGAAACTTGCAGACAACGTTTACGGATCCTAAAAATCGTGCGGCTCTTGCTGAACTGCTCTATAAGCCTTACGCAGCGACGGGTGCTATGGAAGAAGCGGTTTCCCGTGGAAAAATGTCGGATGTGGTACGTTTTTCGTTCCAAAGAGATGCAGGGTTTGGTTCTCAAGCGGAATCGGCGCTTGAAGATTTTATCGCAAAATTCGTTCCCGAGTCTCAAGCAGCAAATAAAGCGGGCGAATTTGGGGCAATCGATCAATATACCTGGAACCATCCCAAAAATATAACCAAATATGGGAACTTTAAAGTTTTGCCTAAAACGCTGCAAGCAAGCATTTCGGGCTATGCTGGAGAGATCGTTGAAGCATTTTGGGAAGAGGGGCGTATGCATATCGCCAATGTGCATGGGGCGCTTTCTGGTGTAAATATCTGGAGAGACCTTGCGACAGCTGCAGGGGATTCTGGTGCCGTAGCGCAGACCCAAGACTTACTGAGCGCGCTTAAAGCGCATTATCCGTTAGCGATTGTCAATCCAGCAAAACAACCAGAGGTGGTTGCTATATTTAGAGATGCATTGAAAGCATCTAATGATGTAGCTAATCCAGAAAGGAAAACCGCAGCAGAGTGTATTGAGGAAGTATTAAGCGACCAAAACAACCGAGACATCCTTGCAAAACACCAGCACGATAACGTGGCGCTCTATATGCTTCATGAATATGAAGCACGCCAAGCACTAAAATCTGCTGATGTAGGTATTGTTGATACCCTTGAAAATGTCGTAAAAGCGGCGAACCAATCGGAAGTGCCATTGCCGTTCAAGTTTACGGAAACCTACATGCTGGCGGTGGTAGCCGCAGGGGGAGACGAGGATGAAGCAAACAAGAAATTAAGCGAGGCGTACCTTGCTTATGCGCATACGCCATTTAGCAGAAGGTTGCTATCAGAAAACGCATTCCCTGAATTAATTCTCAAAGCGATTGAAAAACAACTATGTAACCCAGAGGGAATGCTAGTTAGAGCAAGGCAAGCATTAGGAAACCAAAAAACGCACCCTTCAAAAGATTTTAGTTTCGTGGGAACGGTCGCTGGTGCTTCAATGTTTGCGAATCTCCATACGCTTGGAAAAATCGTGAACAAAACAGAGGTAAGTGATGCTGAGCAGAACAGGCTTTTGCTTAATCTTAAAAATCAATTTATGGCAGAGATTCCTGGTGGGGAGTCGGTAAAGCTTGCGGGCATATCAGAAAGGCTCATTACCCAAATTATGTCCTTCAAAAAATCTCCAAGAGATTCAGCATTTTATGCATTTGCGATTGAGACAGTGGAAGATTCTAAAAAACTGGTAAGTGCGCTTAAAGAGATGGCAACCAACGAAGAAAGAGTTTTCGATCAAGCCTATCTTGAATCATTAGATTTATCTCAAAAGTTAGGTGGTCAGGACCCTGTCTTTAGTGCGGTGATAGAAGAATTGGCTTTTAAAAATACCTATTCCTATGTCGTCATGGGAAGTATGTTGAACCCAGATAGCACTAAAAAAGTCGAAGCGGGTGCTCCAAAACAAGCGCTTAAATTTAATCCTGACGTTATGCACCTTGCTCTGACCCTGATTGACCCTCGTTATGTTAATCAAGCGCACGAGAATTTCTTGTCGGAAGTTCAGGCAAAAGGAAAGGATGCTTTCCTAAATGATCCAGTCGTTGTTTCTCCTGCGCAACGTCGCCGGGCTTCGAATGATACGATTGTAGTGGAGAATGCAGCTGAATTGCTAAGTGGATCTGGAGAAGGGAAAAGCCCTTCTAAAAGCCCTTCGACGAGCTCAGGATCGGGAACCTCCCCGTCTCCTGCTGCTTCGTCAGGAGGAACATCAGAAGAAGTTGTTCCGCAGCCTATTAGTATTGTGCTTCCTGAGACTGAGGAGGTTTCTCCGTCTATCCCTGTTCCACCGGTAACGAATGCGTCTATCCCTCTACGGCTACCAACTTCTCCTTCCATGATGGATATTAACCAGAAAAAAGATATGGTGAGTAATCTGTTCTCTCCAGGGAGGGGGCCTCGGGACCCTAAGCTTGGATTCAATAGGGAGAGAGCTCAAACTCAGGATGATCAGGATCCGAAGGATCGACGCCCACCACGAACGCAGTCAATGCAAATTGAAGCGCCAAAAAGGGCCGGAGTTTGGATGCAGGCAGCTGATGTAGCAAAGAAACGCAATGCTGGAGAAGAAGGATTTATTCCTGATGCCATCAACGAAGGTGATCCTGTGACGTCCAGAAGGGTGGCTGCACTCGCAAAGCAGGTAAGCGAAGATGAAGCGAAAGCCTCTGAACTTGCTGCATCACAGGCTCAAGAAGGGGCAGGCTCTGGATCAAGCTCAGGATCAGGATCAACATCCAAATCACAAAGCAAGTCCAGCTCTAGTTCGTCAAAGGAGACGGCTGAAGTCAACCCTGAGCTTGCTAAAACGGCGACGATCATAGCGAGCGATGCTCCAGCGAAGGAGGTTGCTGCGTCTTCGACTCCTAAACCGAAGGAAGAGGCTTTAAAGAGTCCGACCAAAAAGGCATTGTCTGCAGTAAAGGATGGTGCAGGTAGTGCTGCAAGTAGCACGAAGAGATGGGGTGTTAAAATTTTTAATAAAATGACTCCTAAGAAAAAGCCTGTCTTTGAAACAGCTCAAGATTCTACTGAAGACAGAATGCTTGAATCTGGTCAAAAAACTCCGACTGCTAATGATAATGAATCTGCGAATAAATCTTCAAACTTTTGGCAGGATAGAACTCGGAAGGGGCAGCCAGAAAAAGATGCTGCATTATCCCCTAGCAGCGAAGGTACTTCAAGATCATCATAGTAACCCGAATACCCTGTACAAAAAACCTTAGAGTTTTTTGTTGTAATCTGGGCTTAAGCTTGTATAAGAAGGGAGATAGCCAAAAAGGTTATCTCCCTTTTTTCTTGTCCCAGAGGTCGCATGAGCGATATTGTTGCAAGCTACTTTCCGATAGTGATCTTCCTTGGCATCGCCATAGGGCTTTCCATTGTGATGGTCGGCATTCCTTTCGTAATGGCGCTCCGGAGACCCGACGCCGAAAAACTTTCTCCCTATGAATGCGGCTTTGAAGCTTTTAGCGATGCGCGCGGAAAATTTGATGTACGGTTTTATCTCGTCGCGATTCTCTTTATTATTTTCGATCTTGAAATCGCCTTTCTCTTTCCCTGGGCGATCACGCTTGGTAAAATTGGACTGTTTGGTTTCTGGTCGATGATGGTGTTCCTCGGCATTCTCACGGTTGGTTTTATATACGAGTGGAAAAAAGGCGCGCTGGAATGGGAATAGGCGTAAGGTAGCGATATGGCAGAAGCAAAAAAACTCATTAATCCTTATATGGCGATCGAACCGGGTGCGGATCAAGATGCGCTGCTTTCGCGCGTGACTGATGAGATCACCGACAAAGGTTTTGTGGTTGCATCTTTGGATAGCTTGGTGAATTGGGCGCGTACCGGTTCTTTATGGCCGATGACCTTTGGTCTGGCCTGCTGTGCGGTGGAAATGATGCAAGCGGCGGCAAGCCGTTACGATATGGACCGTTTTGGCCTCGTATTTCGCCCGAGTCCGCGTCAATCCGATGTGATGATTGTCGCAGGAACGCTGACCAATAAAATGGCGCCAGCGCTTCGCAAAGTCTACGACCAAATGGCGGAGCCGCGTTGGGTGATTTCGATGGGAAGCTGCGCCAATGGCGGCGGATATTACCATTATTCTTATTCCGTTGTGCGTGGGTGCGACCGTATCGTGCCTGTCGATATTTACGTCCCAGGATGCCCTCCAACCGCAGAAGCGCTGATGTATGGCGTATTGCAGTTGCAGCGTAAAATCAAGCGCGTGGGGACGATTCGTCGCTAAAGGAAAAAACTATGGCTGAATATATACGCGAATATAAAGAATATTTGATTGAGCATTTGCCTGCGAAGGCGGAGCTTGAATATTCCGTGATTGATGCCGCTTTGGTGATGACGACCGATGCCGCACATGTCGCGCACGTGCTCGCATTCCTTCGCGATGACGGACGTAGCCAGTTTAAAGTTCTGACTGATATCACAGCGGTGGATTACTTAGAGCGCGAGAAGCGTTTTGAGGTGGTTTATAACCTGCTTAGCCTTAAATTCAATGCGCGCCTTCGTGTAAAAATTCAGGCCGATGAAATGACGCTCGTCCCTTCGGTGACCAGTGTTTACAGTGCTGCCAATTGGTATGAGCGCGAAGTGTGGGATATGTATGGTGTGCTATTTGCCGATCATCCGGATTTGCGCCGTATCCTCACCGATTATGGCTTTGAAGGACATCCACAGCGCAAAGATTTCCCGCTCACTGGCTATGTGGAAGTGCGCTACGATATCGAGCAAAAACGCGTGGTGTATGAGCCAGTAAAGCTTGACCAAGAATACCGTACCTTTGATTTTGTGAGCCCATGGGAGGGAACGCAATATGTTCTTCCGGGCGATGAGAAAGCAACGAAAACAGCGTAATTAAGCGATGACCGCACAAGTCGATATTAAAAATATGACGCTTAACTTCGGGCCCCAGCATCCTGCGGCGCACGGCGTGTTGCGTCTTATTCTGGAGATGGATGGGGAAGTGGTCGAGCGTGCGGATCCGCATATCGGATTGCTCCATCGCGGAACCGAAAAACTTATTGAACACAAGACGTATCTGCAAGCCGTTCCCTATTTCGACCGTCTCGATTACGTTGCGCCGATGAACCAGGAACATGCCTTTGCGTTGGCAGTGGAAAAACTGCTGGGATGCGAAGTGCCGCTTCGTGCACAATATATCCGCGTGCTTTATTCCGAGATTTCACGGCTTCTCAATCACATTCTTAACATCACCACCCAAGCACTTGATGTTGGGGCGATGACACCACTGTTGTGGATGTTTGAAGAACGCGAAACGATGCTGGAATTTTACGAGCGTGCATCGGGTGCGAGATTCCACTCTGCCTATTTCCGTCCAGGTGGCGTGGCACGCGATCTCCCAAAAGGGCTGCTGGAAGACATCATGAAGTTTGCGGATAATTTCCCAAAAATGATTGATGATCTAGAATCACTTTTGACCGAAAATCGCATTTTCAAACAGCGGATGGTCGATGTGGGCGTCGTGACAGCGGAAGAGGCGATGGATTGGAGCTTTAGCGGCCCAATGTTGCGCGGTTCTGGTGTTGCATGGGACTTGCGCAAAAGCCAGCCTTATGATGTCTATGACCGCATGGAATTTGATATTCCGATCGGTAAACATGGCGATTGTTATGACCGTTATCTGGTGCGCGTTGAAGAAATGCGCCAGTCGGTGAAAATCATTAAACAAGCGATTGAGCAAATGCCAGCCGGTCCGGTGAAAACGACTGACCGCAAGGTGGCGCCTCCATCGCGTGGCGAGATGAAGCGTTCGATGGAAGCGTTGATCCATCATTTCAAACTCTATACCGAAGGCTATCACGTGCCAAAAGGCGAAACTTACGCGGCCGTGGAAGCACCAAAGGGTGAGTTCGGCGTGTATCTGGTTTCTAATGGTTCGAACAAGCCGTACCGTTGCCGTTTGCGTGCGCCAGGATTCGCGCATTTGCAGGCGTTGGATTTCATGAGCCGTGGGCATATGCTCGCGGACGTAGTGGCGATTATTGGATCGCAGGACGTAGTATTTGGGGAGATTGATAGGTGACGCGTGAGCGTCATCCTCGCTTAAGGCGGGATCTAATGGAAAATCAAAAAAACAAAAAAACATGACCGTTGCCATTTGTAAAGTAGAACAGCCTGAACATTTTGCCTTCACTCCGGAGAACCGGAAAAAGGCTGATGCGATCATTGCAAAATACCCGGCAGGCCGCCAACAAAGCGCCGTGATGCCGCTGCTTGATCTCGCCCAGCGCCAGCATAATGGCTGGATTCCGCGCGCGGCGATGGATCATATTGGCGAAATCCTTTCCATGCCGCCGATGAAAGTCTATGAAGTCGCGACCTTCTATACGATGTATAACCTAAAGCCGGTTGGCAAATATCTAGTCCAAGTCTGCCGCACCACGCCGTGCTGGTTGCGCGGTTCCGATGGGATTACCGCCGCTTGCAAAAAGAGCCTCGGCATTGGCAAAGGTGAAACGACCGCGGATGGCATGTTTACGTTTGTGGAAGTGGAGTGCTTGGGCGCTTGCTGCAATGCGCCGATGGTGCAAATCAATGACCATTATTACGAAGATTTAACGCCGCAAGCGATGGAAAAAATGCTAGGCGATTTACGTGCAGGAAAAGAAATTCCGCAAGGCTCGCAAACAGGGCGGAAACGTTCTGAACCGGCGAGTGGACTTACAACTTTGAAGGGGTAGAACGACTGGAACAAGTGTCATTCCCGCGTAGGCGGGAATCTATTGCAAAGCATCAGTCGGAGCAGATCCCGGCTCGCGCTGACGCTGGCCAGGATGACAGTTTCTAAGGATTATTATGCTACAAGATAAAGACCGCATATTTACGAATCTCTATGGCCAGCACGGCGCTGATTTGGCGTCTGCAAAAAAGCGTGGCGATTGGGAAGGCACCAAAGAATTTATCGAAAAAGGCGCTGATTGGCTGATTGGCGAAGTCAAAGCTTCCGGCCTTCGTGGGCGCGGCGGTGCGGGCTTCTCGACAGGACTCAAATGGTCCTTCATGCCGAAAAACAGCAATAAGCAACATTATTTGGTTGTGAATGCCGATGAATCGGAGCCAGGTACGTGCAAAGACCGCGAGATCTTGCGCAATGAGCCGCATAAGCTCGTAGAAGGCTGTTTAATCGCCGGTTTTGCGATGCAGGCGACCGCGGGGTATATCTATATCCGCGGCGAATTTTACGACGAAGCTTCCGAGATCCAACAGGCGATTGATGAAGCCTATGCTGCTGGTTTGATTGGAAAAAACGCATGCGGGACAGGATTCAACTTTGATCTTTATCTCCACCGAGGTGCGGGTGCCTATATTTGCGGTGAAGAAACAGCGTTGCTAAACAGCCTGGAAGGACGCAAAGGCCAGCCGCGCTTGAAGCCTCCATTCCCAGCGGGTGCGGGACTTTATGGGATGCCGACGACGGTGAATAACGTGGAATCCATTGCGGTAGTTCCAACGATTTTGCGGCGTGGTGCTCCATGGTTTGCGGGGCTGGGACGCGAAAATAATACCGGAACGAAAATCTTTTCAATCTCCGGCCACGTGAATAATCCGTGCAACGTCGAAGAAGAAATGGGCATTACGTTACGCGAACTCATTGAAAAACATGCCGGTGGCGTGCGCGGCGGATGGGATAATCTGCTCGCGATCATTCCGGGCGGTTCGTCCGTGCCGGTGCTGCCAAAATTGATTTGCGATACGGTCCATATGGATTTTGATAGCCTTCGTTCCGTGCAATCGGGCTTAGGGACTGCGGCGGTGATCGTGATGGATAAATCGACCGATATCGTGGAAGCCATCGCGCGTCTTTCGCATTTTTATATGCATGAATCCTGCGGTCAATGCACCCCGTGCCGCGAAGGAACAGGCTGGATGTACCGCATCATGAAGCGGATGGTCAGAGGTGATGCGACGAAGCAAGAGATCGGCGAACTCCATGATATTACAAAACAAATTGAAGGCCATACGATTTGCGCATTAGGTGATGCCGCCGCATGGCCAATCCAAGGATTGATCCGCCACTTCAAACCGGAACTCGAGCGCCGGATTGAGGAATATGCGAGACGGGTGGCATAGTTGACAGGGTATTTTTATAAAAGGGGTAGGGGATGGAATTTACTAATTCAGTCAAGAGAATAGCGGATTCTCTGCCGCTGAGAATTGCCCATATTCAAACGGAAGAAGCTACCAAAAACGCTTTTGTTATGCCATTTGTTCAGGCGCTGGGCTATGACGTTTTCAATCCTCTTGAGTTTACTCCTGAATTTTGTGCCGATGTCGGGGTAAAAAAAGGAGAGAAAGTAGATTATGTTATTAAGAAAGATGGAAAAATAGTAGTATTGATTGAGTGTAAGGCGGTTGGCGTAAGTCTCACTCTTGAGCATGCCTCTCAATTATATAGATATTTTTCAGTTACAGATTCAAGATTTGCTGTGTTGACGAATGGAATTGTCTATCACTTTTATTCGGATATAGATGAACCAAATAAAATGGATAAGTTGCCGTTTTTTAGATTTGATCTTGCTAATTATGACGAACAAGATATTGAAAATCTGAGAAAGTTTACAAAAGACAACTTCAATATTGACAGTATTATATCCGTCGCTGGGACACTTAAGTATTTTAATGCTGTAAAGAAGGCGCTGACGGAAGAGTTTGTTAATCCTTCGGAAGACTTTGTTAGGCTTTTAATTGCAAAAACGTATGAGGGTAAAATTACTCAAGGCATAAAGGATAAATTCCAGCAAATTGTAAAGGATGCCTTGTCTAATTTTATCAAAGAACGGGTTAGTGATAGATTGAAGTCAGCCCTGCAATCCGAAAATGAAAAAGTTTCAACTGCGGTTGAAATCACGAAACAAGAGAATGTTTCTGGGATTGAAACAACACAAGAAGAAACGGATGCCTTTAATATTGTAAGGGCAATTCTGTCTGAGGTAGTTGATATAGAAAGAATTTATATACGCGATACAAAAAGCTATTGTGGGGTGTTATTAGATGATAATAACAGGAAGCCTATTTGCCGCTTCCATTTTAATTACTCCCAAAAATATATAGGTGTGTTTAAAGAAAAAGTTGAAGAAAGAATTGCGATCTCGTCAGCAAAAGATATTTTTATGTACAGTAAAAAAATAAAAGAAACTGTGCGTGAATATGCTACAGATGAGCAGCCGAAAGAATTAATGATAGCGTAAGCAAGATACTTAGGACAACACCATGCCCAAACTGAAAGTCAACGGTAGAGAAGTCGAAGTACCCCAGGGTGCAACGGTATTGCAGGCGTGCGAAGTGGCAGGCGAAGAAATTCCGCGTTTTTGTTACCACGAGCGCTTGAAAATCGCCGGAAACTGCCGGATGTGCTTAGTCCAGATCGAAGGCGGCCCGCCAAAACCGGCGGCATCTTGCGCGATGCCGGCAGGCGAGGGGATGGTTGTGCATACCAACACCCCGATGGTGAAAAAAGCGCGCGAAGGCGTGATGGAATTCCTCCTTATTAATCATCCACTTGATTGCCCAATCTGCGACCAAGGCGGTGAGTGCGATTTGCAAGATCAAGCTATGACTTACGGCTGCGGTTCAAGTCGTTATGACGAGCATAAACGCGCCGTGAAAGATAAATACATGGGTCCGTTGGTGAAAACCCATATGACGCGCTGTATCCATTGTACGCGCTGTATCCGCTTTATCAGCGATGTGGCGGGCGTGCCGGAACTGGGCTTGCTTGGCCGTGGCGAGCATGTGGAAGTCGGCACCTATGTTGAAAAAGCGCTGACCTCCGAACTCTCTGGAAATATTATCGATCTTTGCCCGGTTGGAGCCTTGACCTCGCGGCCTTATGCGTTTAAAGCGCGTTCGTGGGAACTCCGCAAAGTCGAGAGCATTGATGTGATGGATGCGGTGGGCTCGAATATTCGTGTGGATTACCGCGGTAACGAAGTTATGCGCGTGCTGCCACGCCTTCATGAAGATATCAACGAAGAGTGGATTTCTGACATCACCCGCTTTGCTTACGATGGCCTGAAAACACAGCGTTTGGATCGTCCGTATGTGCGTCGCGATGGCAAACTCCAAGAAGCTACCTGGGAAGAGGCACTGTCTGCTGTTGCTGAAAAACTCGAGACCACCAAACCAAATCACATCGCAGCACTTGCCGGTGATTTGGCGGATGTCGAAGCGATGTTTGCCTTAAAAGAACTGCTCGCGAAATTAGGCGTTACCGATATCGATTGCCGCCAGGATGGCGCAAAATTGGATGTGAAAAGCCGTGCGAGTTATCTGTTTAATACGACGATTGCTGGGATTGAGCAGGCCGATGTATGTCTTTTAATTGGCACGAATCCGCGCCTCGAAGCGCCGCTCATCAATGCGCGTCTCAGGAAGCAATATTTGAAAGGCAATTTCCGCATTGGCTTGATTGGCGAAGAGGTGGATTTAACGTATAAATACAAACACTTCGGAAATGATCCTAAAGCATTAGAAGAAATCCTAAAAGGTACACATCCGGCTGCGAAAGTTTTTGCAGAAGCGAAGAATCCGATGTTGATTTTAGGGCAGGGTGCGTTAACCCGAGAAGATGGTGCGGAAATTTTAGGCTTAGCGCGTCAAATTGCTGAAAAATATAACCTTATTCGTGACGATTGGAACGGCTTTAACGTGCTTCATCGTGCTGCGGCGCGTGTGGGCGGCTTGGATGTCGGCTTCGTGCCGAATGTTGGCGGTCGTGATACCGATGTGATCTTGTCCGCTGCTGAAAAAGGTGATGTGAAAGTCGTGTATCTCTTGGGTGCCGATGAAATTGATACGAAACGTTTAGGCAATGCCTTCGTGATTTATCAAGGCCATCATGGCGATGCGGGGGCTCACCGTGCCGATGTGATTTTACCGGGTGCGGCCTATACCGAAAAAGATGCTACTTTCGTGAATACCGAAGGCCGTGTGCAGCGTACGCGTTTGGCGGTCTTCCCTCCAGGTCAGGCAAAAGAAGATTGGAAAATCTTAAGGGCGCTGTCAGAAACCTTGGGCAAGCCATTAGAATATAATGATATTGAAGCGCTTCGTAAAAAGATTGGCGTGACCTTGCCGCATCTGCTCAAACTTGATGTGATTGAAAAAGCACCATGGGCGGCATTTGGTAAAGAAGGTAAGATCACCTCGGAAGCCTTTGTATCACAAGTGAAGAATATTTATATGACTAACGCGATTGCCCGCGCATCAGCAACGATGGCTAAATGCACGAGTGAATTGCTCGAAGGTAAGGGCGCGTGCGGTTGTAGTGGTGAAGATAAGGCGGCGTAACCTATGGAATTAGAACAGCTTTTACAGCAATATATCATTCCTCTGGCCTGGATTGTAGGAAAGATCCTCTTGATCGTCCTGCCGTTGTTGGGTGCTGTGGCGTATTTAACTTATGTAGAACGTAAGGTGATTGCCCGGATGCAACTTCGTCGCGGCCCGAACGTGGTCGGCCCGTTTGGCTTGCTTCAGCCGCTTGCGGATGGTTTAAAGCTGATGTTTAAAGAAGTCGTGCTGCCTACGAAAGCCAATAAAGTGCTTTTCGTCATGGCGCCGATGCTGACCTTTACCCTCGCGATGATCGGTTGGGCAGTGATCCCTTTTGATGAAGGATTGGTACTGGCCGATATCAATGTAGGCATTTTATATTTGTTGGCGATTTCGTCACTTGGTGTGTATGGAGTGGTGATTGCGGGTTGGTCGAGCAACTCGAAGTACGCATTTTTGGGCGGGATTCGCTCCGCATCGCAGATGATTTCTTATGAAGTCGCAATCGGCTTTGCGATCATTTGTATGCTGCTCGTGGCGGGTTCGTTGAACTTGACCGAAATCGTACTCGCACAAAAAGCGATGCCGGTGTGGCTACACCTCTTATTGTTTCCGATGGTAATCGTGTTTTTCGTCTGTATTTTGGCAGAAACCAACCGCCATCCATTTGACTTACCGGAAGCGGAAGCGGAACTTGTAGCGGGCTTTAACGTTGAATATTCTTCAATGACCTTTGCCTTGTTTTTCTTGGGCGAATACGCCAACATGATTCTGATGAGCGGCATTTGTGCGATCCTATTTATGGGCGGCTGGCTGCCTCCGACCTTCTTTGGGATTTTCCCGGTAGGCACACTTCCATTCTTGCAAATTATTCCAGGAATTCTGTGGTTTGGTGCGAAGATTGCCTTCCTGCTTTTCTGCTTCCTATGGGTGCGTGCGACCTTCCCGCGTTACCGTTATGACCAGCTGATGCGTTTAGGATGGAAGGTGTTTTTACCGTTGACCCTCATTTGGGTTGTGTTAGTGTCCGGCACGCTTCTTTATACCGGCATGCTGCCGAATCAAGGATAAATTATGGCTATACTCGATCGTACCGCCCGTTCGCTTTTCTTATCGGAACTTGTTTCCGGCATGGCGCTCACTTTGAAATATATGTTCAAGCGCCCTGTAACGATTAACTATCCGTATGAAAAAGGCCCGTTAAGCCCGCGTTTCCGGGGAGAGCATGCGCTCAGGCGTTACGCCAATGGCGAAGAACGCTGCATCGCGTGTAAACTTTGCGAAGCAATTTGCCCAGCTCAAGCGATCACGATTGAAGCGGAATCGCGCGAAGACGGAAGCCGCCGCACAACGCGTTATGATATTGATATGACCAAATGCATTTATTGCGGATTCTGCGAAGAAGCCTGCCCGGTGGATGCGATTGTGGAAGGGCCGAATTTCGAATTCGCGACCGAAACGCACGAAGAGTTACTGTACAATAAAACGAAATTGCTTGCTAACGGTGAACGCTGGGAGCAGGAAATTGCCCTTAGGCTCAAAGCCGATGCAGATTACAGATAGATTAAGTACTTACATTGCAAAGCGTTAGCTGAAGCAATCCGGATACGAAAAGGAAAACTATGCTACTAGAAACCCTACTTTTTTATAGCTTTTCCAGCGTGATGATTTTGTCCGCGCTGATGGTGGTGGCGGCGAGAAACCCCGTCCATAGCGTTCTGTTTCTCATTCTTGCGTTTTTCAACTCCGCCGGGCTTTTTATTATGCTTGGAGCAGAGTTTATCGCGATGCTGATGGTGATTGTATATGTCGGTGCGGTTGCGGTGCTGTTCTTGTTCGTCGTGATGATGATGGATATTAATTTTGCTGTGATGCGTCAAGGGTTTATCCGTTATCTCCCTTTAGGTTTATTGGTCGTGGCAGCGCTTGCAGCGGAATTCTTTATGGTGTTTAAAACGGTTGGCGCGAGCCAAACGGCAATGGCGAAAGCCTCGCTGTTACGCCTTACTCCGCCGGTTGAAGGCATTACCAATACCGAAGCGATTGGTGCCGTGCTTTATACCCATTATGTTTATCCCTTCCAAACGGCGGGAATTATCCTACTCGTGGCGATGATTGGTGCGATTGTGCTGACACTTCGTTCGCGTCCAGGCGTGAAGCGTCAAAGCATTGTAAAACAGTTGGATCGCAAGCCTGAAGATTGCATCCGCGTGGTCAATGTTGAAACCGGAAAAGGCGTGGGAGGCCTATAATCATGGAATTCTTAAACCAGCCGATAGGCTTAAATCATTTCTTGACCGTATCCGCGATTCTTTTTGTGTTGGGAGTGGGTGGTATCTTCCTGAATCGTAAGAATATTATTACGATTTTGATGTCGATTGAATTAATGCTTTTGGCAGTGAATATCAACATGGTTGCCTTTTCGGCGCACCTGCATGATATTACCGGCCAGATCTTTACCCTCTTTATCTTGACGGTAGCTGCGGCAGAAGCGGCGATAGGTCTCGCGATTCTCGTGGTCTATTTCCGTAATCGTGGGACGATTGCAGTGGATGATGTGAACTTGATGCGCGGATAGCAAAATATGGAATATCTTATTGTTTTTGCACCACTTATCGGCGCAATGATTGCAGGCTTAAATAGTCGTACAATCTCTCCTACGGTGGCTGAGTCCTTAACTTCGGCCTTCACAGGGCTTTCAGCGCTTTGCTCGATCATTCTCTTTATCAAAGTCACGCTTTTAGGAGATGCGGGGAGTTACACGCTCGAGCTCATGCGCTGGATAGAAGTGGGCACATTTAAAGCCACATGGAGCATCCATGTCGATAGTCTGACCACGACCATGTTGATCGTCGTGACCGGTGTTTCGACGCTCGTGCATATTTATTCGATCGGCTACATGCACCATGATTTGCACCGTCCGCGCTTCATGAGCTACCTTTCGCTCTTTACCTTCTTCATGATTATGCTCGTGACCTCTGCGGATTTCATCCAGCTTTTCTTAGGCTGGGAAGGGGTGGGATTGTGCTCATACCTGCTGATTGGTTTCTGGTATAAAAAACCATCGGCGAATGCGGCGGCGATTAAAGCATTTGTCGTGAACCGTGTGGGCGATTTTGGAATGTCGCTTGGAATTTTTGCGATATTCATGACCTTTGGCAGTGTTGCATTTGCGGACATTTTCCCGCGTGCGGCGGAGTTTAAAGATATGCTGTTGCCGGGAACGGAATTTCATGCGATAACCGTTATCTGTGGGCTTCTTTTCATCGGCGCGATGGGAAAATCAGCGCAGTTGGGCTTGCATACATGGCTCCCGGATGCAATGGAAGGCCCGACGCCGGTTTCCGCGCTTATCCATGCTGCGACGATGGTGACGGCCGGGGTGTTCCTCGTGGCGCGTTGCTCGTATCTCTTTGAATATGCTCCGGAAGTTCGGGATGTTATAACCATTGTCGGTGCAACCACGGCCGTATTTGCCGCCAGCATTGCGCTGGTGCAGAACGACATTAAAAAGATCATTGCGTATTCGACCTGCAGCCAGCTGGGCTACATGTTCTTCGCGTGCGGTGTATCGGCTTACTCTGCCGGCGTTTTCCACCTTATGACCCACGGATTCTTTAAGGCGCTGTTGTTCCTTTGTGCAGGTTCTGTAATCCATGCAATGTCTGAAGAGCAGAACATCCAGAAAATGGGCGGAATTTGGAAGCATGTGAAGGTGACGTATGTATTGATGCTGATTGGTTCGCTCGCGATTGCAGGCTTGCCACCCTTCGCTGGTTTCTACTCAAAAGATGCGATTCTTGAATCTGCATTTGTTGCAGGCACTCCTGTTGCGCATTATGCCTACTGGATGGGAATTTTCGCGGCATTCTGCACGGCGTTTTATTCATGGCGTTTATTGATTTTAACCTTCCATGGGAAGCCGCGCGCGTCGCATGAAGTCATGCACCATATCCATGAATCTCCCAAAGTGATGTTGATTCCATTATTTATCCTTGCAACGGGTGCGGTATTGGCAGGATTCTATGGCTATCATGGCCTCCATATGGTGGCAGGAGAGGGGCATTATTGGGGAACGGCGATCTTTGTCGATGCGGTACATAATCCACTTCTTGCGATGGAAGAAGCAGAAAAAGCAGGGCATCATGCGCTTCCACTTTGGGCTGTCTATATGCCGCTGGTGGCGGGGCTTTCGGGCATATTCCTTGCCTATGTCTTTTACCTCTGGGTGCCTTCACTTCCGGGAATGGTGGCTCGTGTTTTTGCGCCGGTGCACCATTTCTTGGTCAATAAATGGTATGTGGATGAGCTCTACGATGCGCTTTTTGTCCGTCCGGCCCAAGCGTTTGGGATGCTGTTATGGAAAGCTGGTGATGTCGGCACAATTGACCGTTTTGGTCCTAATGGTCTAAGCGTTGTTTCTCAAGCCGCGGGCGGCCTTATAAGCCGTGCGCAGAGCGGATATCTCTATCATTATGCATTTGCGATGTTGATAGGTTTAGTCGCTTTAATTGGCTGGTTCGTGTGGTAGGAGAAACGACTATGCCTTGCTGCAAATGGAATTTTTCTGCGTTCCGATGCTCACGTACCTTAATGTACGCTCCGCTTCGGTACTCGCAAAATCCGATTTTCGCTGACGGCCTAGTGCATTTCTCAACGCAACCAAATCTAAGGATATTTGCTAGTATGAAGAAGGATTCGACACAATTATGAGTAGCTTCCCAATCCTTTCCTTTATCATCTTCTGGCCGCTTGCGGGCGCGCTATTCATCCTTTTCTTCGTAAAAGGAACAGAAGAAGCCGTTGCAATAGGTGCCAAACGTGCGGCATTGTGGACGACGATTTTCCCACTCGTGCTTTCGCTGATCCTTTGGTGGAACTTTGATAATACGACCCATGAGTTTCAGTTTGTCGAGAAAGCGGATTGGATTGCGGGCTTTGGGATTAGCTATTACCTCGGGGTGGATGGGATTTCGCTCTTCTTCGTAGTGCTGACGGCGCTCCTGATGCCTTTATGTATCTTGGCGAGTTGGGAAACGATCACCACCCGCGTGCGCGATTATATGATCGCTTTTTTGGTGCTGGAATCCTTAGTAGCTGGCGTATTTTGTTCGCTCGATCTCATCCTGTTTTACCTATTCTTTGAGGCGGTGTTGATCCCAATGTTCCTGATTATCGGGATTTGGGGAGGCGATAACCGCGTCTATGCGGCCTTTAAATTCTTCCTCTATACCTTGCTTGGCTCAGTGTTAATGCTCCTTGCGGTGCTGTATCTTTATAACCAATTCGGCACGATGAGCATTCCGGTATTGATGGAAAAAGCGCCGTTTTTGCCGCTCGAAGTTCAAAAATGGTTATGGCTCGCATTCCTTGCGTCTTTTGCGGTAAAAGTGCCGATGTGGCCGGTGCATACGTGGCTTCCTGATGCGCACGTGCAAGCGCCGACTGCGGGTTCTGTGATTCTGGCGGGTGTGCTGTTGAAGATGGGCGGATACGGTTTTCTCCGACTATCCTTGCCGCTGATGCCGGATGCTTCGATCTATTTTGCCGATCTCATTTTCGGGCTTAGCGTGGTGGCGGTGATTTATACCTCACTCGTTGCGCTGGTGCAGGAAGATATGAAAAAACTGATTGCGTATTCCTCGGTTGCGCATATGGGATTTGTCACGATCGGGATTTTCGCCTTTAACACGCAAGGGCTTGAAGGAAGTATCTTCCAGATGATCAGTCACGGTCTGGTGTCTGGTGCGCTGTTCTTGTGCGTGGGCGTGGTTTATGACCGGTTGCATACGCGCGACATCAAGCGTTTCGGTGGATTAGTGGAATGTATGCCGCGCTATGCGCTGGTGTTTATGCTCTTCACGATGGCCTCAATCGGCCTTCCTGCAACCAGCGGATTCGTGGGCGAATTGCTCGTGCTGGTGGGCGTGTTCCAGGTGAATAAGTTGGTTGCGGCCTTGGCGGCAACGGGTGTAATCTTAGGTGCTGCCTACATGCTGTGGCTCTACCGCCGCGTGGTGTTTGGAGAATTAAAGCACCGCGATCTTCGCGAAATGGAAGATCTAGAGGAGCGCGAGAAACTGATTTTTGCACCGCTGGTGGTGCTGGTGATCGTGATCGGTATTTACCCATCTCTGATTACGGATTCGCTGCATGCCTCTGTGAAGCATCTTGAAACCCAGGTGACGGGCGAAATCGGCACAAGGCGGGCGTTATCGGAGATAAAAGAAGAACAGCCAGCGGCAGTTCCTGGGGATACATCCTTCTCGACATTCAATCATCTCACCCAGCCAGAACTGGCACTGCAAGATCGGAGCCACTCTGACATGGCCTCCGAACTCGTAGCAGACATAACGGCAACCAATACGTTCAGTATTACAGTGAATTAAAAGGCAGATACCATGGAACCTCTACCAATAAGCCCGCTCTTACCGGATGATATACTTGCCTTTGGCCTCGCTTCGCCGGAGATTTTTCTTCTCCTGGTGACGCTCGTCTTTTTAGGAATCGGCGTGGTGCGTGGCAATAAAGTGACGTCAGAGCTCACCCGCTTTTCCCTCCTTGCGCTGCTTGCAAGCGTGCTTATCCTGTTTTTGAGCTCTGATGCACCAGGAACGGCTTTTGGCGAATTATTCATCGCTGACCAATTCACATTTTTTACCAAAACGTTAGTGCTCTTAGGTGCGGCCGGAACATTGATGCTGTCGATCGGTTTTTATAAAGACGATCATGAGCATTGGCGGTTTGAATTCCCGATACTCATGCTGTTTGCCGTGATCGGGATGATGATGATGGTCTCTGCGAATGACCTCATTACGCTCTATATGGGCCTGGAACTGCAAAGCCTTTCGCTCTATGTGCTTGCCTCGATCCACCGAGGGTCGTTGAAATCCTCGGAAGCGGGACTCAAATATTTCGTGCTGGGTGCGCTATCGTCGGGAATTTTCCTTTATGGCGCGTCGATGGTCTATGGCTTTAGCGGGACGACCAATTTTATTGATTTAATGGGGATTTATAAGCCGGATATCGCCGATGCTGATATTCCGCTGGGCCTCGTTGTTGGCCTGGTGCTGATCCTGGTCGCCTTCTGTTTCAAGATATCTGCCGTACCGTTCCATATGTGGACGCCGGACGTATATGAAGGGGTGCCAACCCCGGTGACGGCTTTTTTCGCGGCGGCACCGAAAGTGGCGGCGGTATCGCTGCTAGTTCGGATGCTGATGGAGCCATTTTTGGCACTTTCGACTGAATGGCACCAGGTAATTGTCTTCGTTTCGGCTGCATCGATGGTGGTCGGAGCTTTGGGGGCATTAAAACAAAGCAATATCAAGCGGTTATTGGCTTATAGCTCCATTGGCCATGTGGGTTATGTCCTAATGGGCGTGGCGGCGGCGAATGAGCGCGGGATTTATTCGGTTCTCGTATACCTAACCCTTTATATTACAATGAGTATTGGTGCTTTTGCCTGCGTTATGATGATGAAACGCAAGGCCTATGGGGGAGGGCATGAATTTTCTGAAAATATCGCGGATTTAGCGGGTTTGGCGAAGTCATACCCAGTGCGCGCCGCGATTTTTGCAATTTTTATGTTTTCGATGGCCGGAATCCCGCCATTAGCAGGGTTTTGGGGTAAATTATTTGTTCTCCAGGCGGCGGTAGAGAAAGGCTATTACTTTTTGGCCGTAATTGGTGTATTATCCAGTGTCATCTCCGCGTTCTACTATTTACGGATCGTGAAGGTAATGTATTTTGATAAGGGTACGGAAAATTTCACTGCGGAAGTTCCGCTGGAAGTCTCGGTGGTAGCGACATTTTGTGCGCTGTTTAACCTCCTATTCTTCATATACCCGACTCCATTATTTGAAATCGCACAACAGGCAGCCAGGGCGTTATTACTATGATTCTTGAAGATAATAACTTACTGGTTAAAGAAAAGGTTAAAACCCGTGTGGGCGAATCCGCGCCGGTTCTGACATTTGACATTAGAACCTATGATGTCGTAGACAGCACCAATGATGAATTGAAGCGCTTGATTCAAAAAGGAAAAGCGGAAGCCGGAACGGTGATTTTCGCGGCCTCTCAAACGCAAGGCCATGGACGTTATGGTCGTGAGTGGACATCTCCGAAAGGAAACCTCTATCTCTCCTTCTTATTAAAACCGACCGAATTTGTGCGCTTCGTTCCGCAAATTTCCTTTGTGACCGCTGTTGCGATGGGCGAAGTGGTGGCAGAGTTGCTTCCAGAGACGGTAACGCTTGGCTATAAATGGCCGAATGATTTGTTGCTCAACGGCAAAAAATTTGCAGGGATTTTGCTCGAATCTTCATTGGCGGCAAGTGGCGATAAAGTCGATTGGCTGATCGTGGGCTTAGGCCTAAATATCACCCGTCATCCGGAAAATCTGCCAGTCCATGCAACGAGCTTGGCGGCAGAAGATGCGGATCTTTTGACCGATGAGCGGATGCGCGATCGCGTGCTTGCCCGCTTTGCAGAATATTACAGCCTGTGGCAGCGCGAAGGCTTTGCGCCAATCCGGGATGCCTGGTTGAAACGTGCGGCATTACGCGGTGAGAAACTTTCCGTGCGCACAAGCGGCGATGAATATGAGGGCGTGTTCGAGGATATCAATCGCAATGGTGAGCTCGTGCTCGTGCTCCCCGATGGCCGCCGTCGTCTTGTCTCTGCCGGTGAAGTCTTTTTCGCAAAGTAGTTCCAAGGGATTTCTCCCATGCTCCTCACCATTGATGCCGGCAACACCAACACCGTTTGCGCGTTATTCGATAAAGATTTACAGAAGCATGCCGAATGGCGTGTGTCGACGGATGCTAGACGTACGGCCGATGATTATGCTGTGTGGCTTATGCAGTTGATGCAGATGCGCGGATTTACGCCAGCGGATGTGACGGGCGTGATGATTGCCTCCGTCGTGCCGCGGAACCTTTTTGATCTAAAACAACTCGCGCATCAGTATTTTAACACCGATCCAGTGATTGTCGGAGAAACCTTTTTTCCCGATATGCCGGTGAAAGTTGATAACCCGCGCGAGGTGGGGGCGGATCGGATTGTTGATGCCTATGAAGCGCGTGCGACTTACGGCATTCCTGTGATTATTGTGGATTTCGGCACGGCGACGACCTTTGATGTGGTCGATGGAAGTGGAGCTTATTGCGGAGGCGCGATTGCGCCAGGAGTGCATCTTTCGATGGAAGCGTTAGGCAAGGGTGCCGCGAAACTTTCCGCCGTATCGATTGCCCGTCCGCCGCATGTGATTGGACGCAATACCGAGCATGCGATTCAGTCAGGAATTTACTTTGGCTATGCAGAATTGGTCAGCGGAATGATCCGCCGCCAGCAAGAAGCACTAAAGGAAATGGGCGAGAAAGAGAAGGTCAAAATTGTCGCAACCGGAGGTCTGGCGCCCTTGTTTGAACGTGATATTCCGATTGATCATATCGACGCAGATCTTACTATCCGAGGGCTTGCCCGTTTATACTTTGAGCAAAAAAAATAGCGCTAGAGTAGCGCTATTTTTGATTCGTTATTTTCAATGCATTATTCGCAAAGTTTCTTCATCCGATCATAAGCAGCGGTAAAGCCTTTCAAGGAATAAGTGTCGGTTGAGCTTGTATTCACGCGCGAAATGCCTTGCACGACAATCTCTTTCCCTTTCTTCATCGCAACGATCATCTTCGCATCCTGCTCACTGTCATAAGCCCACGAAAGTTCACCTTTGGTGAAAAGTTTGAACGTGGTTTTCTCGATATCAGCAGTGACTTCGGAAGCATCTTTATAAGGATAACCGGAAGAAGCGCTCACTTCATCAACGGTATTGCTAACAGCGGTGACGAGCAAATAAGGCTCACCACGTTTTTTGTAAGTTCCTTTTTTCTCCCGAGGAGAGCTTGCGATATAGCATACTTTCTTGCCATTTTGAGTGATGGTATAGACGCTCCAATCCTCGAAATTGCGATCGAACTCTTGAGCATTAGCAGCATTCATGCTGATGAAGAGGTACAGGGCAGCAGCTAGAAGAGAAAAAGTATAACGCATGGAATTCGAATCCTCGAGTTTTTCAAATGTTGGAACGTTCACGCAAAAATTATCACAGTGGTAATTTGTAGTAGTATCCAAGCGCGAAATCAAGCGCTTTATCCGTTTTTTTCCTTAACACGTAAGATCGCGGCAAATACGACGATGATAAACAGTAATCCGCCAAGGATTGCTCCTGCACCCCCAATGAAAAACATCAGCTTCCCTGCAACTGTGTGCACAGCTTCCGTGGAAGCCGCTGTTTTCCTGAGTGCACCATAGCCTCCCATCCATGCGAGTCCAAGTACATGCGAAAGCTGGCCAATGCCATACAGCAGCGGTTGGAGTGTCGCAAGTTTACCGCGCACACGTCCAAATCCAAGTTCAGGAAGGAGATAATAGCAGAGTGCCATAAGGCTCGCAGTGACACCTACGATTGAACCATGGTAATGCGCAGGGACGGTTACATCCGAACCGCGTATGACAAATCCAAGTGCGCCGCCCGCGATAAAAAGCATCGGGGAGAACCACAATAGCAGTACAATCGGGCGCGCCTGATCGTGTGGGATTTTAGATTCATACCGTTTCATACGAGTAAAGGACATCAGCAACCCAGCGCCAATCACCATCGGCACGAGACCGCCGCCATAACGCATATGGTCGGTGAAGAAATCATAATGCTGGGATACGCCGGTTTCGTACCACAAATAGACCAGCGGTACAGGCACTACGAGCAGCGTGCCTAAGAAGAAAAGCGGGATGATAGTCTTGCCGCCAAAGGGAATGCGATAGCCGAGTATACCCGCAAGCCAGAGCCAGGAAATCAGCATAAGAGTGGTATAGGTATATTGCAAAATATGCCCGCCGCCCCAGAAGAGCAGCTCGTAATATGGTGTGCCATCCTTAGGGGAGAAGGTATCGGTTGGATAATTATAAGCCGTTAAGCCAAAGCATATGAGTGCGATTAAGGTCATCACCGCCGAACCATAAATCGCCACACGCAATTGCGATACACGCGAACATTCACCGCGATCTTCCGCACCTGCCCAAAGTCTCAATATCCGAAAGAAAGTGATCGGGAGAATCAAAAGCGGGAAGTAAATCGGGCGTCCTGAAAAAGCCACCGCATGACGCGAGAAGCTAAATAAGGTAATGAAAATTTGTAACGCAATTCCAGCACCAAAGCAAAAGAGGCCGGAGAGGAAATAAGCACTATCAAGCACCGGGATATAATTGCTTTTTAAGGGGACGCCATCGCTTAAAAACGGCGCGAGTGTCATGCTGAGCGCACCAGTCGCAGCAAGAATAAACGCAGTCCACTGGAAGATGCCCTCTTTCCCACGGAAATGGAGCGTTGCGATACTCCACATCACCCCACCCATGGAGAGCAGCCACACAAGCACAGAGAGATCCACATGAATCACGAGTGCCATATCAAAAAGACGTTGTGTATCGAAATGTTCTGCGAAAAAAGGCCCGCGGAATATAACGGGCGGGAGTGAAAATAATCCTGCAATGGCAACGGAACTAATGGCAAGGATAAGCCAGGCGCGAACAAGCGTTAAAGAAACATGCGTACTGCGTATCATGTGATCATTGCGCCCTTTTTAAGATAGCCCGAAGTCCCAGGGCCAAAGTCTGAAGGATACTATAGGGCACGGGCTATCTTGGCAATGGAAATCGCGGAGAAATCATTCGTGAAGGGATTAGAGATGATTGCTAAGGTTTTTCTTCTCTACTTTTGCTGCCTCACGTTTAGAAGCGGCTGGTTTTTGATGTTTATCAGCAAAAGAATCAGAAGTTTTATTCAAGGCACGAGTAAAAAGATTTTTTGCATCTTGACGATATTCAAGTTGAGTTCCAATTTCGCGTGCAAGCGTATTGGCCTCATCAAGAGATGCTTCAGTTTCTCTCTTGGAAAGAGTATCTAATGCACCGAAATTATAATAACTATTTTGATTCAGAAGATCAAAAATGGTCCTGCCATTAGTGTCTTTAGCGCTGACATTAAGTCTCGCTTCTTTTAAGAGCCAGGAAAGAGTCTCTAGTGAAAAATTAGCCTCAACAGCTTGATATAAGAACGGTGGGTTGTGCGTCGTTTCGCGTAATGCTTTTCGTAATAGGCTTTGTACATCTTTTCGAGGGTGTTCGCGGAAAAGTTTTTTAATAACCCCACCATCCAGGTTATTAAAAGCTTCGCTTAAAATAGCTGAACTGTCGCGTGAAGAATCCAGCAGCTTTTTGGCAAAAGTCTCGCGGTCTTCTTTGGTAGATAAGTGGGAAGAGAAATGAGTATCGGGAGAAATGGCATTTTTAATAACGGCAGTTTTCGCAGTCAACAAAAGCTTAAACCCTTCTTCTTTCTGTGTATAAGATGATCCAAGAAGGTGGGAAAGTTCCTGTACGATTGAACCATGATATTCGGATCTGTCAGATAATTTTGACATGATGTAGCTCCTACTGCTGTAATGTAAAATCTCAAAGTGTGCTAAACTTAGGATTTAACCAATAGCAGTAGGAAGGTCAAGAAAATAGTGAAGAAAGAAATCAATGTGAGAGGCGTTATGCCGTTTCGCCCTGTCGTTTCTTGAGGACGTATTCCAACTTCTGCACTGCTAAGCGGGTGAGTTGTTTTTTGCCGACAGAAGGATCGCCGACCATTGAAACTTCGATACCCGTCGCAGGATCAACCGCCGTCACTTTCACGGCATTACCGACAGAATAAAATTCGATGATGTATTCCGAATTATCCATAGGCTGCAATCGCATTTAATTAGCGGATGCTGCAGAAGCTTCCGGCAAACGCTTTACGCGCCATGCAGTTTCATCTGCAAAGAGTTTCCGAAGCAGTTTGTTGTTGATCGCGTGACCAGAGCGGTAGCCTTCGATATGCCCTTGGATATGCGAACCAGCGAGATACACATCTCCGATGCAATCCAGTACCTTGTGGCGAACGAACTCATCATTAAAGCGCAAGCCTTCTTCATTCATCACGGTATCACCATCGATCACAATCGCGTTATCCAGTGAACCACCACGAGCAAGACCCATCTCACGGAGTTTTTCGACTTCTTGGATGAAACCAAATGTCCGCGCGCGTGAGAGATCGGTTTTGAAAGAAGAATCACGCACATCAAATACGCAGGTCTGGCGTGCAATCGCTTTGCTCGCGAAATCGATTTCCAGGCTGATGCAGAAAGCATCATGCGGAGAAATAGAAGCGCGGCAGCCGTTTTCTTCCAAAGTAACAACTTTAAGGACTTCCACCACTTGGCGGGTCTTTGCTTGTACTTTCACACCAGCACATTCCACAAGGAATACGAATGGCTCAGAGCTTCCGTCCATCACAGGCACTTCCGGCCCGTCGACTTCCACATAGCAGTTATCAATATCGCAGCCCCAAAGAGCTGCCATCAAATGTTCTACCGTCCCAACTTGCACCCCAGCAATATTGGTGAGGTTCGTGCCCAACTGGGTGCCGGTGACGTTTTCATAGCTCGCGCGGATTTCATTCGGCTTTCCTTTGATATCGGTTCGGATAAAGCAGATGCCGGTATCTTCCGGAGCGGGTTTTAGCGTCATGGAGAGGTTCTGGCCCGTATGCAAGCCCACGCCCGTACAGCTGACGTTATTGGCTAAAGTACGTTGAAACGGCTGGTAAATATGTGGCACGAGGCTCTCCTTTGATTCACAAAAATTCTATAGCTATTTTAATAGCAAATTGGGGGGGAGGGCACAAATCACGCTTTGTTACAAAATATTACATGTTGGGAGCAACGCCTTCTTAACCACTCCCTCCTATACTTCCACGATAAATCTGTATAACCTTGAGGTTATATCGCTATAGGAGCCACTATGCCATCTATTACCCCCCTTCTTTCCGTAGCCCAAATTCGGCAAGCGGAGAAGCAAGCTGTTGAGCTGGGGGTAACCTCTTTTGAGCAGATGATGGAGCGGGCAGGGGTCGCGGTGGTCGAGGCCATTGTAGAACGTTATACCCCTTGTCCCGTGATTGTACTCTGTGGACCCGGAAATAACGGGGGAGATGGATTCGTTGTGGCGAGATTCTTAAGCGAAATGGAAGGCTGGGATGTCTCGGTGGCTTTCTTAGGAGATATGGCTTCTTTAAACCCGGAAGGTGCGGCACATGCTAAGCTGTGGAAAGGGGAAGTGCTGCCATGTAATCCTTCTGTTTTAGAAGGTAAGGAGCTCGCCGTTGATGCGCTGTTTGGGATGGGCCTGTCGCGTCCACTGGACGATGGGGCGCATGATATGGTCGCAAGCCTTGCGCTATCTGGCATACCCACTGTGGCGGTCGATATCCCAAGCGGAATTCATGGCGATACCGGCGAGAAATTGGGCGTAGCCGCGCATGCAGAACTCACCGTCACCTTTGCAGCTAAGAAATATGCACATCTCCTCCAACCTGGCCGGGATTTCTGCGGTGAAGTGATCGTAGCAGATATCGGGATTCCGGGCGAAGTCATCGAAAGCTTAGGCGCAAATGTGCATGAGAATCTTCTTCCCCTGTGGCAGTCGGATATTCCGATTACCTCAACCAATGACCATAAATACACGCGAGGCCATACGCTGGTGATGGGTGGGCCTGCTTATATGACAGGAGCTGCAAGGTTAGCGGCCTATGCGGCACTTCGGAACGGTTCGGGACTCGTGAGCATTGCTTGTACAGAGGCTGCCCTGCCGATTTATGCCGCTTCCGTGACATCGATCATGCTTTCGCCCTATGAGACGTTGGAAGACATCAAAAAAATCCTGAGCGATAAGCGGAAAAATACCGTCTTGGTAGGCCCTGGAAACGGTGTGACTCCCGCAACTCTGGACAATACCCTCGCAAGTCTGGCTTCTGGGAAAAGCTGCGTGGTGGATGCCGATGCGATCAGTGTGTTTAAAGAAGATCCCACGCTGTTGTTTGAGGCGATCAAAGCTTCCGGCTATCCGGTAGTGCTGACTCCGCACGAAGGCGAGTTTGCGCGCCTCTTTACCCTAACGGGAAGCAAGCTGGAGCGTGCGCGCGAGGCGGCCAGGATCAGCAACGCAACGATTATCCTCAAAGGCCCCGATACAGTGATTGCCCATCCTGATGGAAGAGCGGCAATTAACAGCAATGGAGTCGCTTGCCTTGCGACTGCTGGGAGTGGGGATATCCTCGCGGGAATGCTCACAGGATTGCTTGCGAACCATGTGGAACCGTTTTCTGCTGCTTGTATGGCCGTCTGGATGCATGCAGAAGCTGCTGCACGTGTTGGAACGGGAATGATTTCTGAAGACCTGCAAGGCCAAATTCCTGCGGTTTGGCAGCAGTTGTACGAGCTGGCGTAAAGCTTTTACTGGACGGATTCTAACTAATACCTTAGCCTCTATCTAATCCAGAAAAGGTTGTTAGTTATGAAAATCCTATGTTTGTCCGTTATATGCCTATTTGCTCTCACATCAGCAGTTTTTGCACGAGATGATTCTGGGGGTGTAACCTTAAGTAATTATTCTGAAAAGCTGGTCTATTGGGATGGTTTTGATATGCCAACCGGTATGGAAATCCATTTTACTATCAATACCACTTCTAAAGATGATTACACTATTTCTTTCCCGGTTTTGATTAAGTATCCGCTTCCCAAACCACAGGAATTTGAGGGGGGACTTAATAGGGGGCGGTATGCTCTGGAGTATGTCCCAATGACCCTAACGCATGAAGGATATGAAGAGCTGCCACCCTACTTAACAAGTATGGTGGCCTTAGATAGTGTTGGTTGGGGAAAAGACTATAAAGTCGATGAAATAAACGGAAAAATCAATCTAAGTTACGTTTTTTACCCCGAATTTATGGCTTCATATACCAAAGACCATGCAAAAATTTGTCTAAAACATAATAGACCGATATATATAGGGAAACCGTATTCTATAAAAGCCTATGAAAATCAATTTTTCATAGCAGACAGCCATCCTGTTACTGCTTTGTGGTCCTATACAAAATCCAGTCATACACATTCGGACTTTAAAAATATACTTGCTCATGCTGATTCAGTAGTTCAAAAAACGCCGATAGATGTCAGTGAGGATTTAACGCAGCTTCTTATGGAAAAAAGTGAACTGAATAAGCAGCCAGAGTTATGGAGAAAAATGCAGAATCAATTTATGCCCTCGACGTTATTGTCTAAGGGATATAGCGATTGTACTGCCAGTGTGAAGCGAGATTTTTTTGAAACACTCTGTTTTTGTAAGTCATGAAGACATGCCCGACCAGATCCCTGCTATCTGGCAGACGTTGTATGAGCTGGCATAGCGACATCTTCCAAAATACTCTCCAACTGTTCCCGAATTTTCTCCGGCGTATACTGCGCCTGAAGAGTGGCATAGCCCTCGCGTCCCAATGTTTCACGCATGAGCGGATTGTGAAGCAACTGTCCAATCGCATCCGCAAGTAAAGCCGGGTCGTTGATAGGAACTAACAAACCATTCTTCCCATGAATAATTAACGAAGCGGGGCCATCGGTCGAGGTCGCAACCACCGGCACACCCTGACGCCAGGCTTCTAAAATCACTAGCCCAAAACTTTCATGCCGAGAAGGAACGCATAGCAGGTCAATCGTGCGGAAGAATGCTTCTTTGTCCGCCTCATCCAGCCAACCGGGAAAGGTCACGCGCTCTGCTACCCCAAGCGTTTTAGCAAGCGTTTGAAGACAATTGTGATCTTCTCCTTCTCCCGCAAGGATTAGCGTCGCATTCGTATCAGGAAGCGCTGCAAACGCTTGGAGCAATACATCGAACCCTTTCTCTTTCGTAAACCGCCCAAGCGCACCAATCACAAAGGAAGAGGCGCTACGGGAAGCAAGGGGAAGGTCGGGCGTCGCAAGCATATTCGGCAGGATATGCACCGTTCCCGGCGCTTGCTTGGCCTCAATGGCCTTTTTCGCGATCGCCTCATTTACCGTGATGATGGTATGGCTGCCGAGCGCATGGCGGATATTATCCCCATGCAGCACGGCAATGAGGGGCACAGAGAGGTTCCTAACTTTGCGAATCAAGCGTATTGCCCGGTTGCCATGGGCAATGATGATATCCGGTGCTATAGAACGAATTATGCGCTGTACGTGATTCGGAGCAAAAGGATCATGCACACTCCAGGGTGTAATTGTGTGCATCGCATCGGTATAAGGCGCGAATGCGAGATTATCAGGAAATCGGGAATGGGTGAGGGTCGTCACGCGATGCCCGCTTGTATGGAGCAATTTTGTATAGTCAAGAAACGCCTGCTCGACTCCCCCACGTTTTTGGCTAATGAATGTATGCAGGATGTGCATGGAGAAATGCCTATAAAACTGAAATTCTTAGGCGACCATTATCATGCGTTTCTTATATGACTTCATCACCGTTCTGATGATCTCGCACAGTTCCTGTTCAACGGTCTCCATACGGTAACGCTCAACGATGCGTTCTTGGCCATTTTTGGCAAGCCGTTCGGCCAAGGATTTATCTTCCACCATCCGCTGTAGTGCATTTGCTAGTGCTTCTGCATTGGCGGTTGGCACAAGGAGTGCATGCTGCTCGTTCTCGGCAATCTCGGAAGGGCCTTCGCTTTCGGTTGAAACCACCGGAAGCCCATGGAGCAATGCTTCCAGGAGAATAATCCCAAACGGTTCATGGATCGAAGGAAGGCAGAAAATATCGGTTTTCTCAAAAAACGGACGCTTATCATTCACCCATCCGGAAAAATCAACTTGGCCTTCAATACCCAGCGTCTGCGCTTGTTTGCGTAACGCTGCTTCTTCAGCGCCTGTTCCGCCAATGAGCAAAGAACATGGAACACCGCGTTGCTTAAGGATAGCAAAAGCATCCAGTAAATAAGAAAAACCTTTCTTCTTCACAAACCGTCCCATCGCACCAATAATTGGCGAAGCACGGCGGCTTTTGCGATGTTGCGGAAGCGGTGAAGGGATTTTCACCATGTTTGGAAGATGGAATACTTTTCCTTCCGGCATGCCCTCGCCAATAATCGCTTGGCGCATATGTCTCGTAATGGCAATCGCAGCATCGGCTTTCAGTGCGCGGCGGAAGTTATAATTATGGCATACCGCCACGACCGGCACTTTGCCTTTCGCAGCGCGGCGCATGAAGCTTAAGGCACGATTCCCATGCACTAAGATCACATCCGGCTGGCGTTCAGAATTAATGAGTTTTGCAAGGCGTCTAACGGCAAAGAAATCCCACAATCCACGATTCGAGAAACGCTCAACAACTGCATGCACATGGCCTAACTTTGTAGCGACTTGCGCTTCCGGAGTGATAATGGCGGTGACTTTGACGCCCTGATGCACGAGTGCTTCGGTATAATCAACAAAGGACTGCTCGATTCCACCCAATGATTCACTGAACATCACATTAAATACGCGCATAGCATCGTGCCGATTTTTTGTTAAAAGCATCTGGATGGGGCTAATTTAGTCCCTACGTAACGAGTGATAACGCATTATAAGATTAGTGTAAACAGACTTCTCCCCGCGCGAGAATAATCGTCGCCGGTTTGATATGTTCGACGCTGCAAATATCCACCGAATGCAGGCGTCCTTCGAGTTCGCGCTCCCAGAAATTCAAGAATTTAAAGAGCAGTGGAAACTCTGGAGCAAGGTCAAGTTCCTGCCAGATATAGGTTTGAAGCAAAAGGGGATGGTCTGGCATGAAATAAAAGATCTCTGCGGTCGTCAGGCGATGATGTTCAAGTTGTAGTTTAAGATCCATAGTCAAAAAGCACCCTTGCTACTTTTCCATGCTATATACCAATATAGCAAAAAGCGGTTAGGGAAGGGTTAATGATTAAAATTTCCCTCATCTCTTGGAAAAATATTAATATTTTGATATAATTGCGGGCAAACAAGAAGGAGAGATTTTTATGGCCAAAAAGAAAGATGAATACGCTTTGCTTCTTGAACAAGCGGAAGAAGGCAAAACGCCAGAGGGAATTGTAACGGATTACGATAAAAAACGACTGCGACTCTCTTCTCTACTAGAGCAGGGCAAAGAAGATAAAGCATTGCGCATATTGTTTGAAGCGGATAATACATTAATTGATGCTTTAATTGCTCAGGATTATCTGAAGGTAAATTGTCCTCCGGTTATGCTAACGTATTTTTCCATTTATAAACTTGCCGTTTGGAATGGATGTCCTTTGGTTGCCGAATTTTTGTGGGATAAAATGCCAGAAGAAGCACAACAAAGAGAATTATGGCTTTTCTATAACAATTCTCAAGAACGTGAACGGATGGGGAAAACACTGAACCGCGATGAGAATACTCTCAAAACATATCACTTAGCCATTGGCCATTTAACAAGCTTGATCGAGAAATTGGATATGGATTACCTTAATGCTTGGGGACAAACAAGTCCAGAGCAGGACCGTCATATAGAGAAAATGCTAATACATGTAAGCAACTTCTCCGTTTACTTGTTTGATAAGTCGATAAATTCCTACTTTAAGACAACGGACCTTAGCGAAATCTGGAAAGCACTAACTGAAGGTGCAGAGCCTCTTATGCAAGAGGCGCGGAATAAGTTACGTGATAGAATAAATGATGGAGTCTTTGGTTGGCAACTTGCTACAGGCGAACTCAATCCCCATTTTGGCAAGGAAGTTGATGAAGATTGGAATGAAAAACCCGCTAATGCCTTTATGGCGTTGCACGAGGGATTCCGTGGGCTAGTGAATAGTGGATTACCTAATGAACTAGCATATGATGTGGTAGAGGGGATTATGCAAGATTTAGGATATAAAGGTCCGAATACCCAAAAATGGGTGGATGTAATTCGAGGCAAAGAAAAACCCAATTCCCTTAAACAAATAGATCAAGTGATGGGACGGTAAAAAATACTATCCCGCGAACAAAAAAGCCCCCCGAATCGGAGGGCTTTTTTGTATTCTTTGTCTCGAGAAGTCTATCGAGAATAGAATTCCACCACCAAATGTGGCTCCATTTCAACAGGATATGGAATATCCGCGAATTTTGGAACCCGGGTGAGGGACACTCTGCATTCTTTTGGCTCGAACGTCATATAATCTGGAATGTTACGCTCCATCGTTTGGATCGCTTCCAAAATCATTGGAATTTGACGAGAAGATTCGCACAGCTCAACCACATCACCAGGACGTACTTTATAGCTTGGAATGTTCACTTTTTGGCCATTCACTTTCACGTGCTTATGGCTCACCAGCTGACGTGCAGCGAAGATGGTAGGAACGAAATTCGCGCGATATACCACCACATCCAAACGACGCTCTAAGAGACCCACGAGGTTTTCACTCGTATCGCCTTTCAAACGCACCGCTTCTTTATAGGTGCTAGCGAATTGTTTCTCCGTCATGTTGCCGTAGTAGCCTTTAAGCAACTGTTTTGCACGGAGCTGAGTACCGTAATCGGAACCCTTCTGATGACCTTTGCCACCATGCTGCCCTGGGGGATGCTGACGGTTACGGGCAACCGGGCTTTTCGCGCGGCCCCATACGTTTTTGCCCGAACGGCGGTCTATCCGATATTTACGTTGCTGTCTTTTACCTGAACCTTTGGCTGTAGCCATGGGTATACCTCTGATTTTGTTACGTTTTTACGAAAAATAAGCCCAAACTCAGCTTGTAAGACACGTACGTCCTTCTAGCCCAAATGGTCTGGGAGGAAGCAACATAGCGGTTTTGGCAAGCAAGTCAACCCAATTTGGCGAAAAAACTTGACGTAGGGTCTAAAAAACCTACTGTTGAGGGGCAATATTCACAATAAATTACGCTGGCAACTTCCGAGTATATTTTATGACGCAATGGTCAATCCCTGGTTTTATACGTGTTGAACGAGCGCTCGAAGATGTGCGCCGGGGGATGCCGGTGCTGCTGGAGATTGCGGGTGCGGACTATGCTGTATTGGCGGCGGAAGAAGCAACTTCTGAGGGCTTGGAATATCTCCAGAAGCTAGGGACGGCCTCTTTCATATGCACAGCCAAGCGGGCGAGCTATTTATCCAGCCAAAAACAAGAAAACGCCTTAGCTATCCCCCTAAGCCGCATGCCGATAGAGACGATCGCGGCACTTTCTGGACTCGATCAGAAAGTGGATGCTCCTTCCATATTTAAAGGTATTACGGACACGCGAACCGCGAGTGCTGCGGAGCAGGCGGCACTTTTACTCCCGAAACTTGCGGAGCTCCTGCCGGCGGTGATTATTGTCCCGTTGCCAGACGGTATAGAGGCTACAGGCCTGATGGAAATCGAAATGGGGCTGTTGCTCGAATATCAAGATACGATTGCCGTTGCGCTCAAACGCCGTGCAGAGGCGCCTTTACGCTTAGAAGATGCTGAAAATGCAAAAATTATCGCCTATCGCACAGCGCTCGGCGGCCGTGAGCATTATGCAATTCTCGTTGGAAATCCTGAGCGCGATGTGGCACCGCTCGTGCGCATTCATTCCTCCTGTTATACCGGCGATCTGCTGGGCAGTCTGGCGTGCGATTGCGGTGAGCAATTACGCAGTGCGATTGCCCTGATGGATGAGCGCGAAACCGGCGGAATCCTGCTGTATTTGATGCAAGAGGGCAGGGGGATAGGGCTTACCAACAAGCTCCGCACCTATGCACTCCAAGCACAAGGGCATGATACGGTGGATGCCAATGAAATCCTAGGGTTTGAGGACGATGAGCGCCTTTTTGCGCCAGCGCAAACGATCCTTAAAGATCTGGGCGTTACACAAGTGCGCTTGCTGAGTAATAATCCTAGGAAAGCCAGAGGGTTAGAGGCACTCGGGATTAAGGTGGTGGAGTGTGTGCCGCATATTATGGCGTCCAACCCACATAACGATGCTTATTTAAAGACAAAAGCTGCCCGTTTGGGTCATCGGTTTGAGGGGTGATGGAATGACAAATTATCCCTATACAACAAATAATTCGGAACCATTCTTGTTATTTAAAGAATGGTACGATGCGGCGCAAGCGATCCATGGCATTTTAGAACCCACTGCGATGACCTTATCTACTGTTCAAGCCAACAACCGCCCGTCTTCTCGGATTGTACTGCTAAAAAACTATGATGAACGCGGCTTTTGTTTTTATACCAACCTCACCAGTCGTAAAGGCAAGGAACTCGATAAAAATCAATATGTTGCACTCAATTTTTATTGGGATGCACATGGGCATCAGGTGCGGATTGAAGGGAAAGTCGAGCGCGTGAGCGAGAAAGAATCCGACGATTATTTTACCTCCCGCAAGCGCGGCAGCCAGATTGGCGCTTGGAGCTCTAAACAATCACTCCCTATGGCAAGCGATGACGAGTTGGTTGCGCGTGTGGGCGAAGTTAGCAAACAATTTGGCGGAGCGCCGATTCCCCGCCCACCATTTTGGGGAGGATTCCGCGTGGTTCCGGACTACTTTGAGTTTTGGGAGAATGGGGAATATCGTTTACACAAGCGAATTACCTATAGCGAGCCTTCAGGCAAAGGCTGGAAAGTCGCACGAATTTATCCTTAAATTCTACTGTCACGGCCTACGAAGTAAGAATTTTTAAACTTCCGTTGCTCACGTACCTTTAAGTACGCTCCGCTACGGGTTTTTAAAATCCTTGCTTCTCGACTCGTGTCAGCGAATTTAACCGTATCCATGAGATAAAAGAGCTAAGCCGCTTCCCCAAGCTCCCGCAGTGGTTCATCCACCCCTTCCATATCCTCTGCTTCGCCTTCAATGACGGGCGATTTATCGACAGAGATATGATAATCCGGCAAGTTCGCAGGCAGTTCTTTATTTTTCGGCAAGCCTACGCCCATTTTCGTGAGCTTTTTCATTTTGGGGAGTAGGCGACCATTGACCGAACGGCTTAGATTCTGGTAGCTCTCCGCAGCGCGCTGAATACCAAGCCCCACTTTGAAGGCATATTGAAGCACTACACCAAGATTCCCCATTAAGGTGCTGAATTCATGAACGATTGCGTCATAATTCTTTTCCTGGCGATCACGCGAGATTTCCGCATGCGCCAGCGACATCAAACCCGCCAAGCCAGTTGGGCCAGCAACGATAATCCCAAGTTCCTGCGCACGGAAACGGAAGGTGCTATCTGCCTGAATAAGCTTATCAATCGCGGCTTCGCTTGGCAGATACATCACGCTGATAATATGCGTCACATTATGCTCAGATACGCCCGCGCGCTCATATTCTTTCACCGCCTCACGATAACCTTTGCTGTGCAGCGCACGTAAATGCTCATGCATCGTTTTACGGAGTTGCCCAAGTGCGAATTCTTCTTGCTCGGAGCCTTCGACTTGCGCGAGTTCTATAAAAAATTTCGAGGCCTTACTATCAATAATCAGCAGCGTACCTTTGGGTAAAAACACGACCGCATCCGGGCGGAGTTTACTTCCCGTTTCTTCGCCGGATACGGAATATTGCGTGATGAAATCGCGCCCTGGTTCTAAGCCAAATTGCTTAAGCGTATTCTCTAAGCCAATTTCCGCCATTTGACCGGCACCTCCCGGAGATGTCAATGCGCGCCAAACGGTATCGGTTTTATTCTCGCTCATGCCTACGCGCGACGAAAGCCCAGCGACTTTTTCCGTCAAAGCCAGGAATTCTTTCATAGTTTTTTCGTGAGAAATCTCGGCTTGTTGACGGAAGGCTTCCGTGCCGGTTTCGAACATTGCTTCTTTTGAAAGCTTGAAATGTTCCTGCTTTGTCTTTTCCCAATCCTGCATACGTTCCTGCATTTCGCGAACGCGCTGATTGGCAAGCTCAGCATAACGAATTGCTTCCTGACGCTGATCTTCCGCGCTTCGGGCTTCCTGACGAGAAAGATCGCGCTCTTTAACCGCAGCATTATATTGAGATAACGTGGTTTCCATACGAGTCACCGCTTCCGTGCGATCCGCGATATAGGTTTCAAGCTTGGATTGGAGAGATTGCTTTTCCTGAAGCAAAGTATGCAATTGCGGCTCTAATGATTCCAACCGCAGACGGTGTTGCTGATTTTTCACGAAGAAGAATAAGGCAGAACCTGCGGCAGCAGCCGAGAGCACAGCGAAAAATGGAACGAGGAGTGATTCAATCATAGTCCAAGACTATAACTGCTTTTGCAATTTTGGCAAAGGGGGAAATCTGAAGAAGGTCGTCATCCCCGTGAAGACGGGGATCCATTGCCATAAACATAACAATAGATTCCCACCTCCGTGAGAATGACACCTCTTGTGGTAATCTCTACCTTTTAAAGCTATAACTGCTTTTCGAGCTCCGACAAAGCGGTAAATAAATCGGTCACGAGGCCAAAATCCGCCACTTCAAAAATCGGCGCATTTTCGTCTTTATTAATCGCAACGATGATGCGGCTATCTTTCATGCCGGCCAAATGCTGAATGGCTCCAGAGATGCCAATCGCAAAATACACATCCGGCGCCACAATTTTTCCCGTTTGCCCGACTTGATAATCATTCGGAGCATAACCCGCATCGACCGCCGCGCGTGATGCGCCCACTGCGGCTCCCAATTTATCGGCAAGTTTATTTAGAAGGCCAAAATTCTCCGCACTGCCAAACCCACGACCACCGGAAACCACAATCTTCGCAGAGGTGAGTTCTGGACGATCGGATTTTGTGATCTGCTGGCTAACGAAGCTCGAGAGCCCGCTATCCGCCTTGCCTGTAACCATATCGACCGCCGCATTGCAATCCGCAATTGCGGCATTTTCAAATGCAGTGGTACGAATAGTAAGGAGTTTAATCGGATCGGACGATTGCACCGTCGCAATCACATTGCCCGCATAAATAGGGCGCTTGAAGGTATCCGCAGAGACAATCCCTATGACATCCGTCACTTGCGCAACATCTAGTAATGCTGCGATGCGCGGCATGATATCTTTCCCAAACGTGGTTGAAGGGGCAAGAATATGGCTATAATTTTTTGCTATTTCCACAACAGCGGGCGCAATATTTTCTGCCAAGAAATGCCCATAAGGCTCACCCACCACCATCAAGACTTTTGCAATCCCGGTGATATCGGCAGCAACATCCGCAACTTGCGCGCAATTTTGCCCAATCACGAGCAGATGCACATCGCCGCTGTTGAGCGCTTTTGCCGCCGTAACAGTCGCAAGCGTTGAGGACTTTATATGTTTGTTATCGTGCTCAGCAATGACAAGTACGGTCATTTTTAACTCCTGTTAATTTTAGTCTTTTTGGAGCAGCAGACGAGGTCGTCATCCCCGTGAAGACGGGGATCCATTGTCAACCCAAATAGCATGGCAGTGGATTCCCACCTCCGTGGGAATGACAAAGATGGTTTTTGTTCAAGTACGGTCATCCGATGGCTCCTTCTTTTTTAAGATTTGTCACCAATTCTTCGATGGATTTCACTTTAATCCCCGCCTTGCGTTTGGCCGGCTCTTCGACACGCAATGTCTTAATCCGAGGCGTCACATCCACCCCATAATCTTTCGGCGTTTTTTTCGCGAGCGGTTTGCTGCGCGCTTTCATGATATTCGGAAGCGCGGCATAACGTGGTTCGTTAAGCCGTAAATCGGTGGTCACAATCGCAGGAAGTTTCAGTGCGACGGTCATAAGCCCGCCATCGATCTCGCGGGTGACATTCACTTTTCCATCCGCTAATTCCACTTTGGAAGCAAACGTCCCTTGACCCCAGTTTAGGAGGGCTGCGAGCATTTGGCCGGTCTGATTACAATCATCATCAATGGCTTGCTTGCCCATGATGACAAGGTTCGGTGATTCTTCCGCGACAATTGCTTTAAGTAACTTCGCAACAGCAAGCGGCTGGAGTTCTTCTTCGGTTTCAACAAGAATCCCGCGATCCGCACCCATCGCCATTGCAGTACGAATGACTTCTTCGCATTTTGCTACACCTAAGGATACCACGACAATTTCGGTCGCTTTGCCCGCTTCTTTCAAGCGAATGGCTTCTTCGACCGCAATTTCATCGAAAGGATTCATGGACATTTTGGCATTGGCGATATCCACGTCGGAATTATCCGCCTTCACGCGGACTTTCACATTGAAATCGACAACCCGTTTCACCGGCACAAGTATTTTCATAATTCCTCTTTAAAAACTGTCATCCTGAGGAGTTTACGACGAAGGATCTCCGGAAACATTATGAGATTCTTCGCTTTGCTCAGAATGACGCCACGCACTGTTAGGCACATCATAGAAGGTAAAAAGTTAATGGGGGGTTAATGGGAGAAGAATTTTGCACAATTGCCTTCTGATCGAACTACTTAGAAAATTAGTATCACGTAGTCCTAGTAAAAAATCAAAAAGGGGAATGTGTTATGGCCTGGAATACAGAGGAATTTAATAGACTCATTTATGCGGCTAAAGGCGATGAAGCTAAAAAATATATGGAGCAGGAAGGCGCTAAAATTGTAAAGATTAATCTTCTTGGGGATAATGTTCCCGGGTTTAAGGTTTTTGAAAAGTATGAGGCGCAGGAGACGGTGTTGCAAGGAAAGGACATCAAAAGTCTTCAATTTTATTTGAACGAGATTAATACTCCTGAAAAAATGGAGGCACTGGGTAAGGCATTGCAAGGAAGTCGAGTCACAAGTGTTAGTCTTTGGGGGTTGGAGACTACTACTCCTGAGAAAATTGATGCACTAAGGAAAGCATTGCTAAGTCGAGTCCCGGAACTTTGTCTTTTTGGTAAAAAGATTAATACTCCTGAAAAAATGGAGGCGCTGGGTAAGGTATTGCAAGGGAGTCAAGTCTCAGCGCTTGCTCTGTGGCAAAACGAAATTAACACCCCTAAAAAAATTGAGGCACTGGGTAAGGCATTGCAAGGGAGTCGAGTCACAATGCTTGCGCTGTGCCAAAACGAGATTAACAACCCTGAAAAGATTGAAGCAGTGGGTAAGGCATTGCAAGGGAGTCAAGTCTCAGAGCTTGCTCTGGGCTGGAACGAGATTAACACTCCTGAAAAGATTGAAGCAGTGGGTAAGGCATTGCAAGGGAGTCGAGTCTCAGTGCTTGCTCTGTGGCACAACAAAATTAACACCCCTGAAAAGATTGATGCGCTAGGGAAAGCATTGCAAGGGAGTCGAGTCTTAATGCTTGTTCTTAGTGGTAATGGCGTCGAAGAAAATCCCCTACTTGGTTTCCTTAGATCCCTTAAACTGAATTCCCTGATTAAATCATTTAATTGGGCTTTCTCTACAAAAGACACCGTGTCTTCTCTAGTTGAACTCCTTGATCAGAATCCCCAAATCATGAGATTGGAAGTTGATCCGGGAAGTTTCTCTTCAGCGGGATGGAAGGAAGTAGAGGAGGTGCTCACCCGTAATCAGAATTTGGTTCTCGCTACGATACCAGCCAAAGAAGCTGCTCAGAAAGATACGGATGCTTTAGAGAAGGAGAAAATGGCTACGCCGAAAGAAGAGCGGTCATGGCAGAAGAAAATAGAGCAAGAAGTGGATTCGCACGTTAGGTGCGTTGCTCCATGATAGTTCTTCCTTAAGAACTAATAATGGGGAGTTAATAGTGGAGGAAGAAATGCTATTTATTAAAATAGCGCTCGAGCACCGTCTGATAAATTGTCGTCAGCGCGTAAAGATCGGCTTCAGCAATACATTCATCCACTTTGTGAGCGGTTTTATTGATAAGTCCAAACTCCACCACAGGGCAATAATCTTTGATGAAGCGCGCGTCGGAGGTTCCGCCCGTGGTGCTAAGTTCCGGCATTATGCCAGTCGCTGTTTTCACCGCATCAACCACTAGCGCACTAAATTCGCCAGGTTGGGTGAGGAACGCTTCGCCAGTGATCCTAGGCAGCAGTTCATAGTTTTTAGGCGCAATCTTTTTGCAGACGCCTTCCACCCAGGCAATCAAGCTTTGGGAGCTATGCGTATCATTAAAGCGTATGTTAAATGTGGCGGTGGCTTTCGCCGGAATCACATTATCCGCTTTATTGCCAACATCAATCGATGTGACTTCCAGATTACTGGGGTCAAAATGCGCGGTGCCGTTATCAAGATGATGGTTTTGTAGCTCGCGTAAGATTTCGATAAGATAAAAGAGAGGATTATCCGCAAGTTTCGGATAGGCGACATGGCCTTGCACACCGGAGATATTCAAGCGGAAGGTCACACTCCCGCGCCGCCCGATTTTCAGCATCTCGCCCAATTTCGCAGGATTCGTAGGCTCGCCCACGATGCAATGATCTATTGTCTCACCCTTCGCTTTCAAGGCTTCTAAGACTTTCTGCGTGCCATTAATCGCAACGCCTTCTTCATCGCCGGTAATAAGGAAGCTGATGGAACCATCGAACGTCGGATGCCGTTCCAGAAACTCGCTCGTAGCCGCAACGAAACACGCAATCGCACCCTTCATATCCACCGCACCGCGGCCATACAGAATCCCGTCAATCACTTCTGGCTTAAACGGATCAATCCGCCATGCACTCAGATCGCCCGGGGGGACGACATCGGTATGCCCGGCAAAACAAAGATTCTTGCCTGACCTACCCACTCGCGCATAAAGATTATCGACATCTTCAAAAGGGAAACGCTCGATCGTAAAGCCCATAGGAGCCAGGGTTTTGGCGAGATACACGAGCGCACCGCCTTCAATAGGCGTAACGCTTGGGCAGCGCATAAGATCAATGGAGAGCGTAACCGGATTCAGTGCCATGTGTGGTTCCTTATTAATCTAGGTGAGGTCGTCATTGCGAGAAGGGCTTTTTGCCCAAGGAAGCAATCCAGTCCTAATAAATAAAGCTGGATCGCTTCGTTTCACTCGCGATGACAACCTCTTCCCGTTGTTCTACCTTTTATACTAATCCCGGAGCAGCTCGTTAATCGAGGTCTTCGAGCGCGTTTGCTCATCCACCCGTTTTACGATTACCGCGCAATAGAGCGATGGTGCATCCGGAGTTTTGCCTGGAAGGCTTCCCGGTACGACCACCGAATAAGCCGGGACGCGGCCATAAGTTACTTCGCCGGTAGCGCGATCAATAATTTTGGTCGATTTCCCGATAAACACGCCCATGGAAATCACAGAACCTTCTTCCACCACAACACCTTCCGCGATTTCGCTGCGCGCGCCGATGAAGCAGTTATCTTCAATAATGACTGGATTCGCCTGGAGTGGTTCGAGCACGCCGCCGATTCCGGTACCGCCGGAGATATGGCAGTTCTTCCCGATCTGTGCGCAGCTTCCGACCGTTGCCCAGGTATCAATCATCGTGCCTTCGCCCACATAGGCGCCCAAATTCACAAAACTTGGCATCAGTACCACGCCTTTAGCGATATAAGCACCACGACGAACGAACGATCCAGGAACCGCACGGAACCCCGCCGCCTTGAATTCTGCTTCTTCCCAAGAACCAAACTTGGAGGGGACTTTGTCATACCAAAAACCGCCGTGCATTCCACTTGAAGGGCCGCCATCGATTAGTTCATTATCATTTAAGCGGAACGAAAGCAGGATCGCCTTCTTCGCCCATTCATTGACGTGCCACTCTTTATCTTTACGCTCAGCAACGCGAAGCTTCCCTTGATCCAGGGCCTCTAAGGTCGCATCAACCGCATCGCGGATCTCGCCTTCGGTTTTCGTATTCACTGCATTCCGGTTTTCCCATGCCGCTTCGATGATAGGCTGGAGTTTAGCGGGGGAGAAGGACATCGCTTGCATTATGTTACCCTGTTGAATATGTTGCTTCTGTGCCATAGTGTTGTTACCTTTGATTGTCTTTGGTCAAGGTTTTTAATCATATTGTAGAAATATGATTATAGGTTCGCTAGACTATAAAGCACATGTCGCAAAAAGCAATGCTAAGGACGCAACTCTGATGTACATCACTTGCCCGGAATGTACGACCCGTTATGTAGTGAAGGCCGATGCTGTCGGCGATAAAGGCCGTACGGTCAAATGCGCCAAATGCGGCCATAAATGGTTCCAGGCGCCTGCAGGCGTAGAAGAAAATGAGCGTATTCGTCAGGAAGTTTCCGAGGATATTCCCCGTACAATCGCCGAAGGTTCTGGAGTAAAAACCGAAGAGCGGCGCTTACCTATGAAGAGCACGAAAACCTTCGTGGTTCCGGTGCCTGGGGTATTAAAATTCGCCCTGTGGCTGTTATTGTGCCTTGCTCCTTTCTTTGGGCTGGTGGCCTATAAAGATCTGGTGTTGGCACAAGTACCCGCGCTTGCGCCGGCGTATCACTATTTAGGGCTGCTCCATGATAAAGGGATTGCGCTTTACGATATTGCGCTGATCGAAGAGCCTTGGGAAGGCAATCCAACGTCTTGGATTTCGGGATCCTTCATTAATGAATCCGAGCAAGAACAGTCGATTAAAAAGCTGCGGGTGGTGTTTTTGGATAAAGAGCATAAGAAGCTTGGCGAGCGCTTTTTCCCTTCCTCACATCGTGAGCCGATGAAGCCGGGAGAAGAGCTGGCATTCAAAGTGCCTGTGCCTGCTATGCCTGAAGAAACGACCTATGTGATCGTCGATGTGGGTGATAGTATCAGCATGATGGTGCGCTAGGTCCTCTGACATTCAGGTTCTGATTGGAAAATACGATTTTTTCTCTGCTCCTCATGTCACGTACTTCCGTGTACGCTCATTCGGATGCTCGAAAAATTCGCATTTTCGCTCAATCATTCCTCTGAATGTCACGAGACCTAGGGTTCTAAGCCGATTCCTCTGGCGCCTTAGCCACCGCCACCATTGCAGGGCGGAGCAACCTGTCCTTAATCGTATATCCCGCCTGTACCACATGAATCACCGTGCCTGGAGGGCTTTCTGCCGTGGGGACATGCGAAATCGCCTGATGCAAATTATGGTCAAACGGTAATCCAAGCGGATCAATCCGACGGACACCATGGCGTTCAAAGGCGCTTAAACATTCGCGTTGGGTCATATTCACCCCATCGCATATGGCTTGCAAAGCAGGAGAGTTTTGTATGAGCTCTGGCGTGATTGTAGAGGAGGCGCGATACAAATTCTCAAGCACTTCCACCATATCCCGTGCGAAGTTCGTCACGGCATATTGTGTGGCATCTTCCACCTGTTGCTTGGCACGGCGGCGCATATTCTCCACCTCTGCAAGCGCGCGTAAAGCCTGATCTTTGAGCGCGGCGATTTCTTCGTCTTTCTGCGCAAGAAGGGCATTCACATCGCCTTCTTGAGGCTCTGCTTCGGGCTGATCTTTTAGCTTCGCATTTTCAATGATTTTGCGCGCAATGCTTTTATAGGAGGAATCATTTTCTTCCATTTCTGGCGTATTGTCCTCAACGTTCGGTTTGGTATTGTGGTTATCCGCTGCCATATCTCTATCCTTATGCTTTGCCTTTTCGCAATGCTTCTTATATAAGTGCTGCCGACACAAAATTCAACAGGCAAGCCAAAAATTATGACCCGACCCTCAGGAAGAGCGCCAAGCGCCTTACGTGATATTCTACTCGAAACCCAAGCGACGCGCTATGCGGAAGGCTCCTGTATGGTCAGTTTTGGTCATACCAAGGTGCTTTGCACCGCCACGGTGGATCCTAGCTTGCCATTTTGGTTGCGAGGCAAAGGGCAGGGCTGGGTGACGGCGGAATATGGGATGCTCCCACGCTCGACCCATTCGCGTATTGATCGCGAAGCAGCCAAAGGCAAACAATCGGGAAGAACACAAGAAATTCAAAGACTTATAGGGCGCTCTTTGCGTTCTGTGACGGATTTAAAGGTGCTCGGCGAGCGTCAAGTGATTGTGGATTGCGATGTGATCCAAGCCGATGGCGGAACGCGTACCGCAGCCATTACAGGCGGCTATGTGGCGCTGCATTTGGCGCTGGCGAAATTGGTAAGCCAAGGAACGCTTTCCCGCCTTCCGTTGACTGATATGCTGGCGGCAGTTTCCTGTGGGGTTAGGAAAGGCGAGGTGATCCTGGATCTCGATTATGAAGAAGATAGCGATACCCAAGTCGATGCAAATTTTGTCATGACGGGCAAGGGTGGGATTGTGGAAATCCAAGGGACGGCGGAAGGTCGGAGTTTTAGCGAAGAAGAGCTGAGCCAGATGCTAGCCTATGCTAAAAGTGGGATTAAAGAGCTGATTGAAAAGCAGAAAGAAGTGCTGGGGTTATAGTAGAACAATTTAAAATAAAGACCATTATTGTCATTCCCGTGTAGACGGGAATCCATTGCTAGGCCACATTGATAGGCAGTGGATCCCCGCCTCCGCGAGGATGACGACCTCTTCTAGTCGTTCTCTTTACTAAAAATGAAATGAGTTTCACATGCCACGACTTTTTAAAGAATCCTCCCTCCTGATCGCCAGCGGCAATAATGGGAAGATTAAAGAGATCCAAGAGTTGCTAGCGCCTTACCCGGTGAAAGTGCGCTCGACCGCCGAATTTACACTTGAAGAACCCGAAGAAGATGCCGATAGCTTCACCGGCAATGCGCTGATTAAAGCGAAATATTATAGCGAACAAACGGGGCTGCCAGCACTTGCCGATGATTCAGGGCTGGTGATTCCGGCTTTGGGTGGAAAACCTGGCATTCATTCTGCACGCTGGGCAGGGCCGGACAAAGATTTCGATAAAGCCAGCAACCGCATCCGCCAAGAATTATTTGCCGTCCATGGCGATGAATATACGATCAACGATCCCGCCTGGTTTGCCTGTGTGCTCGCGATCTATTGGCCGGAAGATGGACATTCGGAGACTTTTGAAGGCCGGGTGGATGGCCATTTGCAATTTCCTCCTAAAGGTGAACACGGATTCGGCTATGATCCAATTTTCGTACCTGAAAATGAGACGCGCACCTTCGCCCAAATGGAATCGAAAGAAAAACACACCTTAAGCCATCGCGCGCGCGCATTCAATGCGCTGGTGAAGGGGTGTTTTAGTGTGAAGCAAGGGGCATAATTCCATTCAATTTGTCATCCCCGTGAAGACGGGGATCCATTGCTTATCTAAATAGTATGACAGTGGATTCCCGCCTCCGCGGGAATGACAGCGGATGGTTTTTATTTCTAAATCATCCTAATCGTCTGTTTCTTCTCCTCTTTTCCCGTAGCATGCCTCCGACACCAGGTGAGTGCCTGGCTGGTGCTATCCACCTGGTCATCATGGGGGCTGGAAGGAAACAGCATCAACTCCCGCTCATACTCCGCAAGCCAAAGGGCAGAAGCGGGCAAGAAAACTTTTCCACCTTCAAATAAAGGCGTCACCGAAGCAAAGCGCGTCACCTTATCGCTGCGCGGATGAATACCAATCACCGGGAAAGCGACTTCGCGGCGGATATCCTGGATGAGCGACTGGCCACTGGCTTTATCTTCCATCAGCACGGCATCGGCATTCTCAGCATCCGCAAATTCCACAATCCGGCGTTTAAGATCAGGATATTCCAGCCGCTCGCGAATCACATCAGTGAGATAATAATTTCCCTCATGAATCACCCAACTCGTGCAAACCGAATAGTCACTTTTCTCACCCACTTTGATGGCCGTATCCCAACTCTGTACTCGCCAAATATTTTCCGAAGGAAGTTCCGTATAACGCCGAAACCATCGTCCCTTCAACATCCCGCCTTCCTGTGGGACAGGTTGTTGCTGATATTGCGCAGCGAAACTATGTTCACCTAACGCTTCCCGCAGACGTTCCAACTCCGTTTTTCCTTCGCGTTTCTTGTGAAGAACGGTGCCAGCTTTGCGCGCATAATCATGGCCGCCAATGCTGTATTGCTGCGCATGGTCTGCAATCGCAGGAATGGAAAGATGCTCCCAGATATTCGGTGCTTTCTCCAAGAGATAACCCGAAAGATCCTCCGGATGTAGTCGTTGCATCACAATCACGATCGCGCCTTTCTTTTTATCATTTAAACGGCTGGAGAAGGTCTGATCAAACCATTGCAGCACATGATTGCGTTTCTTCTCGCTGAAAATATGGGTCGGGTTATGCGGGTCATCCACAATTAAAAAATCCCCGCCATCGCCGGTTAAGGTGCCATCCACGGACGTCGCGAAACGAAATCCGCGCTCCGTTGTGGTGAAACGCCGTTTTTCATTTTGATCCGAAACCAGCTGCGTCTGTGGGAATAATGCCTGATACCACGGCGCTTTTAATACTAACCTGCAATCCAGCGAATAACGGGTCGCAAGCGCTTGTGCATAACTGGCAGCGATAATCCGCCGTCGTGGATTATGCCCCAGCAACCAGGCCGGCCAGGCAACACTGACCGTAATCGACTTCATATAACGGGGTGGCATGTTGATGATGAGTCGCGTGATATGGCCGCGTTCCACGGCTTTCAAATAATCGGCAAGCAAATCGACATGCCAGTTGGGGAGATATTCCGAACCAGGGTCGACAGTCGAAAACGTGCGGGCGATAAAGCTGCTTAAGTCTTCGCGCAAAATGTCTTTAATCCCCGAGGGGGGAAGGGAGAGATGGAGCATGGGGATATCCAAAAGAAAGTGGGGAGGGGCTATAAGACAAGGATAACACGGGAGTGAAAAGCGTGGAAGTCAGTTTATTTTTAAGAGAGTTAGAATAGCTAGAAGAGGTCGTCATGGCGAGGAGAGAAGCAATCCAGAATAAAGACCAGCATTGTCATTCCCGTGCAGACGGGAATCCATTGCCCATCAGCTTGGCAGTGGATCCCCACCTTCGTGAGGATGACATGGATGATAGTTTGGACTGGATTGCTTCGCTTCGCTCGCCATAACGACCTCTTCTAGTCGTTTTACCTCTTAATTATAACAGAGGTCATAGCATCACATGAGGTCTAGTGTACCAACCCTTCCGCTTGCTGAAACCGTATGAAAACAGTATAGTGCCGCAATGACCGCACTCTACATCCACTGGCCGTTCTGCAAATCGAAATGCCCTTATTGCGACTTCAATAGCCATGTGACGTCCAAAGTGGATTATGACCGCTGGAAGCAAGCCTATTTGCGCGAGCTTGACTACTTTGCGCCCGAGTTAGAGGGTCAGGAAATTACCAGCGTATTCTTCGGTGGAGGCACGCCAACCCTCATGCCGCCAGGCATTGCAGAGGCAATCTTGAAACGCATTAACCTCAAACCCGGCACCGAAGTGACGATGGAAGCGAACCCCACTTCTGTCGAAGCGGATACGTTCGATGCCTTTGTGCAAGCCGGGATTAACCGGATTTCGCTGGGTGTTCAATCTCTTCGGGAAAAGGATTTAAAGTTCCTAGGCCGTGAACATTCCGCTTCCGAAGCACTCAACGCCATCGCACGGGCACAAAAAGCGGTCAATCGTGTATCGCTTGACCTTATCTATGCGCGTCCTGGTCAAACTTTGGAGGCGTGGGAGGCGGAGCTTAAAGAAGCACTCGCGCTGGGCACCACCCACATTTCGCTCTATCAGCTCACCATCGAGAAAGGCACCCCCTTTTATAGTGCCCATCAAAAGGGTGAGTTCGTGATGCCCGATGACGAAGTCTCTGCCGATTTATACGCGCTGACCAACGACATGCTGGAGCAAGCGGGATTACCCGCTTATGAGGTCTCCAACTACGCCAAACCCGGCCATGAATGTCGGCATAATCTGGCCTATTGGCGGTATCAGGAATATCTTGGGATTGGTCCCGGTGCGCATAGCCGCATCAGCCGCTCGGGCAGGCTTTCTGCGCTCATGATGTGGCATAGACCTGAACAATGGCTTGAAACAGTTGCGGGGAAGGGCGCTGGCATCCAAACTGAAACGGCACTTACACCCGAAGAAATCAAAGAGGAACTCCTCATGATGGGCTTGCGTATCCCTGAAGGGGTAAGCCGCCAGCGCTTCCGGGCGTTATTAAGTCAGGAACCGGAAGAAGTTTTGAATAAGCAGGTGCTTGAATCATTGATATCCAATGGGTTATGCATACTTGATGCGGAGGGAATCCGACTAACCCCACAAGGCCGTCCGTTGGTCAATGCAGTGCTAAAGCGCTTACTCACCTAGGTCCTTTAGACATTCAGGTGCTCGAAAAAATCATATTTTCGCTCAATTATTCCTCTGAATGTCCACAGGACCAATACCCCCCACACCTCATCCAAAAACTGAGGGAATTCCTATATGATTTCCTCTTTTCCTGCTTGACCTTAAATAGTTACGGTCTTATAACCCTTATCTAAGAATGATTCTTATTAGCATAAAAAACATAATGTCTAAAGACGCACATCATCACCATAAGCATTCACACGACCACGGGCATCATCATGCTGCTCCGGCCATTGGACATGAGTCTATGTTGTCCAGCTATATGGGAGGTGGGCATTCGCATGGTGGTGGAAAGAAGAAAAAATCCAGCAATGTGGTGATGCGTTTATTAAGATCTGGCATACACTACTTACGGAACTCGGATGGTTTTGATGAATTTAGCCAAACGGTTAGCCAGGTATTTCCTGGAATAGGGCAACCTATTGCGACTTTTTGCACCTTAGGCATCTTTACGCCCTTTGTGTGGTTGGGTGTGATGGGGATGTATAGTGAGTACAAAGAAGCAGAAGAAGAATACGATCGCATTTTAAATAATAAGCAGACAACTGAAGAAAAATTACGCGACTTGTGTGCTTCGTCTGATAAATGGCGCGCAGTGCTGTTAAAGAAGCATGGTCTGGAGATCCCTAAAAAGGCTAACAGCTATGATTTAGCTTCAGCGAAAACATCCGATATCAATAAAATAGCCCACCATATTGTTGAGCTTGAGACGCTTAACAATAAAGAAGCAATTGCATGTATGGGGAAATATCTCGGCTGGACCGGCTTATTGGGTATGACCGGAATGTTCACCGGAATGCTTGCTGCCATGACGGCTGCGGGAATTGAAATTGCGGTTCATGCGCAAAAAATTGATCCAGCACTCGCCCTCATACCTACAGCGGCTCTTGAACTTGCAGGAACTACAGCTTCGACTGTCGCGGGCAGTATATTCTTAGGTTCCCAGGTTGTAACGATAGGCTACTACTCAAATCGGTTATACCAAGGGGGAAAAACCTTGGAGGCGTTGGAAAACAGTGAAGAAACATTCGCTATCTATGCAAAGGGAGTTAAGGGAGAAGAAAATGTACGGGAAATGCTGCAGATGCAGCAGCATTTTACCAATAAGCAATGTGAATGCAGCAAGATTTTAATAGGAAGCCAGGCCGGTATGGCGCTGGGAACGTTTCTCTCGACATTTGTTCCTGGTGGGGTAGTGGCAGGAGCGCCAATAGCAGCTATCGCGGCTATACCAGTTATTATAGCGACGGTTGGAAGAATCATAGCCCAGAAAGAACAGGAAAAATTCCAGGGCATTGTTACAAAATTCGCCCAAAAAGACCTGGAGTCGTACAAGTTAGAGCCGCTGTTCCTAAAGCATGAAAAGAAACACGGGGTGGATTGCAAGCGGCAGATGCTGGATGATCTGGGCAGTAAATTAGGCCATACGACTGATCGTTTGGCCGTGATGAAAGAGCTTTCACTGCTCCACCATGTGATTAATGCGCGTTATCATAAGCCTAGCAATACCTTCAGTTCGGTAAGCGACCGCTTCTATGCAGCATGGGATGCAGTCAGGGGGAAAAGAAAAGACCCTAATGCCCGGATGGCGCGTCTGGATCGTACGTTATTAGGCAATACGGAATGGTTCAGGCTCAACAAGAAATACGCAGCGAACCAGGAGCACACGATACACGGCAGCGGCCTTGAGAAAACGGTTGGGCTAAAAGTACGCGACCTTCATAAAAAATACCGGGGAGATATCGACGGCCTTCTTCACTTATCACGCAATGAAGCCAATAAACGAATCATCCACTGCGCGCTTCGCTGTTTAGACAAAAGAACATCACCGCTTGATGCCCTTAATACGCCTGCTCCTAAAAAATGGGATACCAAGAAATTAGTGCCATTGTTAGAGCAGCTTGATCTCGAAGAAAAAGGAATTTACAAAAGAATAGCGCAGGGCCAGCAACTTACTAAATACGACAATGAAAAGCTCGCCCGCGTGATCCTGAATAAAGGAAAAGCGACGTTCAAAGCCATCCGCTTTAACGTAGGCGACACCATAATCCATACCACGGCGATCATGAAGTGCGCAGATGAGCTGAAGCAAGAGGAGGCTGCCAAGCAACAAGCTGCTGCTGCCGCAATCCTTCCACCTTTGGCACAAAGAAAACAGCAGGATGATGATTACGTTCCTCTGGAGGCCGGAGAAGACGAGCCGTTTATTCCGCTGGAACATTCAGACGAGGCAAGTAGCCCGCTGATGAGAGATCCTTCAGCTTTACCATCGGGCAGCACATTAATTACGCCATCGGAAGCTGCTCGTATTGCAAAATCGCTTTTTGAAAAAAAGTCCCACCTTGAGGGTTACACCCCCTTTAAGGAAATTGGAAGAAGGAAGGATGCGAAGGGCAATGAATATGTGACGTATCAGGATCCCTTCCGCCTGGATGCGGATGCCCGCATCATGTGTATTTATGCGCCAGATGGTAAGCTAAGGGTGCGTTATGGCAAGAATGCGACTGCGGTTATGCCGGTACAAAAAATAACGGACGGCCAAGTTACTGGGATTGAGATACACACCATACATGGCGGTAATTACGGTGGACAAGCGCTCGCGCATCATGGCGAGGGGGAATCACAGCTTGAGAGCGTTGAACAAATGTCCCAGGTTGCAAGCAATGATAACCAATGGGGGAATCAAATATTAGAGCAAAGAGCCCATAGTACGAGAGGGAATGATAGGGCGGGGGGATACTCAAGACAATAAGCCACCCCACAAACGCAGGGTGGCGATCACTAGAATTATATATCGTTAAACAAATCTGTTGAAAGGTAACGCTCCGCAAACGAAGGAACGATCGCTACAATTAGCTTTCCTTTCATGTCTGGACGAGCGCCAACTTCCAGCGCAGCCGCAATCGCAGCACCCGATGAAATTCCGCCAGGAATACCTTCTTTCCGCGCCAATTTCCGTGTGGTAACAAGAGCAGTTTCATTGCCGATGGTCACAACTTCGTCAATCAATTCCGTCTTCAAAACATCGGGAATAAAGCCTGCACCTAACCCTTGAATCTTGTGAGGGCCAGGGTTCCCGCCTGAAAGCACAGGGCTATCTTCTGGTTCAACCGCGATGATTTTAATGCTGGGTTTGCGTTGTTTAAGCACTTCCGCGATACCGGTGATCGTCCCGCCGGTGCCAACACCTGCAACGACTACATCCACTTTCCCTTGTGTATCATTCCAGATTTCTTCCGCGGTCGTGTTGCGGTGAATCAGTGGATTCGCTGGGTTTTTGAACTGTTGGAGCAAGATGGCTTTCGGATTGGTTGCAATAATCTCTTCCGCTCTTTCAATCGCGCCACGCATACCTTTTGCCGCGGGCGTGAGTTCCAATTCCGCACCCAAAATGTTGAGCATCTTACGGCGCTCGAGCGACATGCTCTCTGGCATCGTCAGGATCAAACGATAGCCTTTTGCCGCCGCGATAAACGCAAGCGCAATTCCGGTATTCCCGGAAGTTGGCTCAACAATTACCGAATCAGGCTTCAGAAGTCCTTCCATTTCGGCAACCTCGATCATCCCAAGCGCTAGGCGATCTTTCACGGATCCAAGTGGGTTAAAGAACTCCAGCTTTGCGGCGATATCCGCCACCACGTTTGCTTCTTTAGTAATGTTATTTAAGCGCACGAGAGGAGTATCCCCCACGGTTTCAATAATATTGTTATACACTTTCCCACGACCTTTGGTGGAATAAGAAGCCGATTTATTGTGCTCGGCGCGTGCGGTAGAAGACATACTAAACTCCTTTATGTTTTTATACTTTTTCATTTATCATTCCGCGAAGGCGGGAATCTATTGTAATGGTAACATTAAATTCCCGCCTTCGCGGAATGACACCTCTTATGGTGCCCCTATCTCTTGTCCCCATATTCTGCAATTGGGGGAGGGAATTAAATCATAAAATCGGAACCTTCTCCCCGCCGGGTAACTTTTCCAGGTTTGGCTGGCAGGCTTTGCGCGCGGGCACAAAGATCATCCAACGTTTCCTTCTCAAGATGGGCCATCAGCACCGCTTCGGCCTTTTTATAGAGAGGATTCATGATACCGCTATAGGGAGAATACTCAAGTAATTCCTTAAATGCGGTATCCACCTCAAGCCCTTCTGCAATAAGGAAAAGGTCTTTCAATGTGACTTTTCTGCGTTCTTTTAGAAGAAGGTATCCGCCCTTAGGACCGCGGATTCCCCGGAGTATTCCGTGATGCACCAATGCTTGCAAAAGCGGTTCCAAATGACGTGCTGAAAGGCCAATATGCGCACAAATTTCTTTGCCGCTCACCGCCCTTACGCCCGCATGTTGTGCGATATAAAGGCTGGCTTCGAGTACCAGGAAGAACTTCTTTGGTAATACCGACATAGAACCTTAAGCGACTTCTTTAGCCTTTTGGTTTGTTCCCGTAGAACCAAATCCTCCTGCACCGCGAGCGGTTTCATCGAGGTTCTCCACAGGAGTGAAATGCACCCGCGTATAAGGAGCAACAATCATCTGAGCAATCCGCATGCCGCGCGTCACAATGAACGGTTCTTTGCCGGTGTTAAGAAGAATCACGCCGACTTCTCCGCGGTAATCCGCATCAATCGTGCCTGGGGTGTTAAGCACCGTAATTCCGTTTTTCAGTGCAAGTCCTGAACGAGGTCTCACTTGGGCCTCAAAACCTTCTGGCAGTGCCATGGTAAGGCCTGTTTTAATGAGAGCACGCTCCGAAGGAGCAATGGTCGTATCTTCGGTCACAGCCGCGTATAAATCCATCCCAGCGCTTTGCTCGGTCGCATAAGAAGGGACCGGGAGATCCGCTCCATGTTCTAATTGTTTTACAGCAACGGTAAGGGTACGAGATGCAGACATACAAAATCCTCCTGTATAATTCCTCTGGTATGTATAAAGAGGTATATCAGATTGGTTTTGGGTCTGCTAGTTTTTATTCGAGGGTGGTAAAAAGTAAGGGGAAGGACTGGGAGAGGTCGTCATTCCCAGGAGGTGGGAATCCATTGGTTAGTCTGCAATGGATCCCCGCCTACGCGAGGATGACAATGCTGGTCTTTATTCTAGATTTACCCCTGGCGCACTTCATGCAAGAAGCTATCAACTTCCGAGCTCAGCTGTTCAGCTTGTTTTGAAAGCATACGAGTAGCATCCAGCACTTGGCTCGACGAGGTGAACACCTGATCCGACGCTTCTTTCACCGCAGTGATGTCATGCGAAATCTGGTTGGTACCTCCCGCCGCACGTTGCATATTCGCCGCGATGTCGTTGGTGGTCGCACTTTGTTCTTCGACCGCCGCGGAAATAGCGGACGCATATTCTTCTACTTGGGTGATGGCGTTTTTAATCCCGTTGAGCGTCTCAATCACATTTTTCGTGACATTTTGAATGCTCGAGATTTGCCCCGAAATTTCTTCTGTCGCCTTGCTTGTTTGATTCGCGAGGTTTTTCACCTCATTTGCAACTACCGCAAAGCCTCTCCCAGCTTCACCTGCGCGCGCAGATTCAATCGTCGCATTCAAGGCCAAGAGGTTGATTTGCTCGGTGATATTCTGGATCAGTTCAATGATGCTATCGATGCTCGCTACTGCATTGCCGAGCTGGCCAGAGGTTTGATCGGCTTTATCCACTTCATGTACCGCAGAACGTACAATGATCGACGATTTACTCACCTGGCTTGCGATTTCTTTTACCGAGGCAGACATTTGTTCAGCAGCGGTGGCGACATTCTCTACGTTGCTTGAAGTATTGCTCGCGGCAGAAGCCACATTCTTCACGCGCTGGCTTGATTCTTGGATCAGATGCACCATTGATTCCGCAGTTTGATAAAGCTCCGTCGCAGCCGCCGCAACCCCTTGAATAATTCCTTGGACCTGCGATTCAAATTTTTGCGCAAGTGCCAAACGTGCTTCACGGGCTTCCTGTTTATTACGTTCTTCGGTTTCTTTTTGTTGTTTTTCGAGTTCTAATTTTTCTGCCGTATTATCCTTAAATATCATAATGGCGCGCGCCATTTCTCCGATTTCATCTTCCCGTTCTTGTCCGGTAATCTCAACGCTAAGATCGTAATGGATTAAGTGATCCATCATATCGATCATTCTTTTTTGCGGGGAGAAAATCATGCTTCCTGCGTAATAAGGGAGGTAAAGTACTAATACAATACCAAGCGATGATAATCCGATGGAAAAGTATTCAAGCAGCTGTCCTGTAGTCAAAGCATCTTTTTGAACCTGTTCTTCCCAATCCTCCATTGCATTGGAAATATCTTCGAGGCTTTCTTCCATATGAGAAAATTCTTGCTCAAAAGTAGCCAGGGCAGGGTCTAGCAGATCCTTCTGCTCACTTGCATTAAGAACGTCATGGGCTTTCTCGCTATATACCCTAGAATCAAGGATTGCTTGATCTAAAAATGCTTTAATACCTTGGGGCAGAGGTTCTTTCGAATTAACATTCAGGCTCTCTTCGAGTGTTTTATAATGTTTATCAAGATCTCCGGCTGTTTCTTCTATAGCTTTTACATCACTTTTGGAGAGGAGTAGAATTTTCAAGACATCTGCGCGGATGGCATCATGCATCATATCCGCTTCCATATGCTGTTCCATAATTTTGGCAATCCTATGGAGTGTCTTAAGCTGAGCATCTTTATGGCTGAAAACCCAAATATTTGAAGCAACCAGTGCGATGATGACAAGGGCTGTCGATAAGCCAATAAAGGTAAATTTGGTCTGGATGCGCATATTCCAACCTACAAGAAGGATTACTCTTGAGGTTATTAGAGCAAAAAAGGATGAAGGAATATTTAAATAGGTTCTGACTAATTTTTAGAGCAGGTAGGGCAGTGGGGATCGGGCGCTAAGGTAACTTTTCTGAAACTCCCTTTAAGTCCTTCGTAAATGAGCATAGAACCGCAAAGGCTTTCGCCTTCATGAAGGATTTCTTTGATGATTTCGGTTGCCATGAAAGAGCCAATAATGCCCGCCACGCTTCCAATAATCCCGCCACGCGAGCAGCCATCTTCGATATTTTCCGGTACATCTGGGTAAAGGCATCGGTAACAAGGAGAGCCAGAAGTTCCCGGCTTAAACACACAGACTTGCCCCTGGAATCCCCGTGCCGCACCCGACACTAGCGGCTTCTTTAATGCAACGCACGCATCGTTAACAAGATACCGCGTTGTGCTGTTATCCGACCCATCGGCGATCAGATCATATTGGCGGAAGAGGTCCGCGGCATTGGCTTCATCCAGTCGATGTTCATAGGTATGCAAAATAATATCCGGATTAAAGGCAAGCAATCGGTTTTTCGCACTCACCACCTTCGGCTGGTCGATATGTGCTTCATCATGCAGAATTTGCCGTTGGAGGTTGGAGCGCTCTAAGTGATCGTTATCGATCACGCCCAGTGTCCCAATCCCTGCCGCCGCGAGGTAATAAAGGAGTGGCGAGCCTAAACCCCCGGCACCTATGACCAATACTTTGACCGCCTTAAGCCGCATCTGCCCTTTCATCCCAATGGATTCAAGGCATATCTGACGGGAATAACGTTCGGTTTCGCGTTCGGTGAGAAACATTGTGCTTACACCCCCGCCTTCAGTACATATCCTTCACCCCAGACGGTTTGAAGGTAGCGGGGCTTCTTCGGATTCTCTTCAATCTTTTGGCGCAGACGTGTGATCTGCACATCAATCGAGCGTTCATTCATCGCATTGCCGGTGTCATTCAAGCCCTGCGAGAGCTGCTCGCGTGACATTGTTTGGCCTTCATGTTGGGTTAAAATGATAAGGATTGAAAGCTCGGTTGAAGTGAGCGAAATCGGCTCTTCACCGCGCGTAAGCCGTCCCGCTCTTGCATCAAACAGCAACGTTCCGAAATGCCATAATCCGCTAGATTTTTCCCGCTCGATACTATCTTCACGCCTGCGCATGATGGATTTCAAACGCAACACCAATTCTCTTGGCTCAAAAGGCTTAGAGAGATAATCATCTGCACCGCTTTCTAATCCCGAAATACGATCCTCGACTTCTCCCATCGCAGTGAGCATCAAGACGGGAAGCGAAGGCTCGTTTTTTTTAAGGATTTCCGTAAAGGCAATTCCCGTTTCACCGGGCATCATCACATCCACGACAAGCGCATCGAAAGAAAACATCCGCAACAGTGCGCGCGCCGCCGCAGTATTTTCTGCCGTTGAGACGTAATAGCCTTGCGTGCCAAGATATTGTTTTAAGAGCGAGCGTAAGCGTCGGTCGTCATCTACAACAAGGATATGAGAGGAGAGAGCTTCCATGGATCGCAAAAAACTGTTGGTCAGTCCGAATTTCTGTGCATATAATACGCAGGTCCTTAACAATAAGCAAAGCAGTAATGCGCTTCTGAAGGACAAGTACAACTAAAGGATACACGACATGCAGATACAGCCTTTTGACGACCGGGATGGATATATATGGTTTGACGGGAAGATGGTTCCTTGGCGGGAAGCGAAAATTCACGTGTTGACCCACGGTTTACACTATGGAAGCTCGGTCTTTGAAGGCGAACGCACCTATTCCGGCAATGTGTTCAAGTTGAAAGAACATACTGAGCGCCTCCATACTTCTGCTGAAATGTTGGGCTTTACTGTACCTTTTACCGTTCAAACGCTGATGGATGCGACGAACGAAGTTCTGGCTGCACAAGGGATTACGGATGGTTATATCCGCCCGGTTGCTTGGCGGGGATCAGAGAAAATGGCGATTTCTGCACAGCATAACCGGATTCACGTCGCCATCGCAGCATGGTCCTGGCCGCCGTATTATAAAGAAGAATTGCAGCAAACCGGTATCCGGATGAAAGTATCGGAATGGGCGCGTCCTGCTCCGAATACCGCTCCGTGTGCAAGTAAGGCGGCAGGTCTTTATATGATCTGCACGATGAGTAAGCATAAAGCGGAAGCGCAAGGTTATGAAGATGCGATGATGCTCGATTGGCGTGGTTATGTGGCCGAAGGCTCGAGCGCCAACTTCTTTATGGTGCAAGATGGTGAACTCCATACGCCAACCCCGGATTGCTTCTTAAACGGCATCACCCGCCTGACCATTATTGATCTGGCGAAGAAAAACGGGATTAAGGTCGTTGAGCGCCATATTAAGCCGGAAGAATGGGCAAAGGCGCAAGAAGCCTTCCTGACCGGAACAGCAGCAGAGATTACACCCGTTGGTGAAATTCATCATGACGACAAAATCTATAAGTTTACGGTAGGCCCGGTAACGAAAAAGTTGCGCGAAGCGTATCATGCATTGGTGCGTGGGAAGGCGTAAATTTAGGAGAGGTAGAGCCTCCGTAAGAGGTCGTCATTGCGAGCGATAGCGACCTCTTCCAGTCGTTCGATATTTTAGCAAGGGTAAACACATATGTTCACGTTAGATGAGCGCTTAGGCGCCGATACGTTTGAAGTGGGGACCTTAACCCTCTCCCGTCTGCTTTTAATGAATAACAAGGAGTTTCCGTGGCTTATCCTGGTGCCGGAGCGCTCAGGTATGTCGGAACTGATTGATCTCCCCTTGTCCGATCGTATCGTGCTGATGGCAGAGATTACTCTTGTTTCTCATGCGCTTAAAGAAGTTGTTGAATGTGATAAGTTAAATGTGGGTGCGCTTGGCAACCAAGTTTCCCAACTGCATGTCCATGTGATTGCCCGTTTTAAAGAAGATAAAGCCTGGCCGGAGCCGGTATGGGGGAAAATTAGCACCCCTTATACCCCCGCGGATGCCAAGAATTTTGCCAATAAAATCCGTAAACACCTCTCTAACCATGAGGAATTTACGCCTATTCTCCATAAAGAATAGTAGTGGCTGATACCCTCCAATTGCTTTTCCTTGACAAAATGCTTCCGATATAGTAAATTCCCTTACATCTATTTACGGTTTGTTAATACTTCTCTGAGGGATTTTATGGCAAAAAAATACGCAATTTTACTGGCCCTGTCTGTGATTTTAACAGCATGTGCTGGCGAACCTCCTGTATTGGCAATTAAACGCCCAAATGACGTTTTCCTCGCATGCCGCGATATCGCGCGCGAGATTCAAGAAGCCCAGTATTATAAAATCTCTGCCGATGGCGATAACCGTTATAGCGAAGGTGCTCCAATTCTTACGAAATTCGAGTGGAAGGAAGCCGATGATGCTGCTGCAAAGCGCATTAACTACCTCCAAACCCTTTATGAAGATAAAAAATGCCATTTGAGCCGCTTTAGCCGCTCATACCAGCAACAAATGACTCCATTGCCGCCTTATAGCCTCTAATGGATGAAAGAATAATAATAAAAAACTCCGCCAATTGAGCGGGGTTTTTTATTGTTAGGCTGCATATGATTAAATGGGAAATGCTCTAAGAGCGTGTAATCCAACCACCACCCAACACCCGCGACCCATCATAAAAGACGCAAGCCTGGCCTGGAGTAACGGAAAGTTGCGGTGAGTGGACTTCGACCTCCGCCGTATTATCATTCATCGGATAAAGCGTAGCTTCAACGCCAGGATGGGCCGAGCGCAGTTTCACCCGCACTTCTTTGCCTGTCGCGCCTGCGAGGAAACCCTCAGCTCCCAGCCAATTCACGTCTTTAATCTTAAAGCGTTTGGTTTCTAGCGCTGATTTTTCACCCACAATCACCTGTTTATTCTCAGGATCCACCTTCACTACATACAGCGGTTCTGGCCAGGCAATACCGAGGCCTCGCCGCTGGCCGATCGTATAATGGATAATGCCCTCATGTTGGCCAAGTACGGTGCCATTCAGATGCACGATCTCGCCTTTATCAAGCGCGCCTGGGCGCAAGCGTTCAATCACGGTCGCATAAGAGCCATCCGGCACGAAGCAGATATCCTGGCTATCGGGCTTATCCGCCACCGGCAAATCGTATTTCCGGGCAAGCTCGCGCGTTTGGTCTTTATTCAAGCCGCCCAAAGGGAAATGGATGTAAGAAAGCTGCTCCGGCGTTGTCGCAAAGAGGAAATAGCTCTGGTCTTTGCCGGAATCAAATCCACGATGGAGTTCAGGCCCTGAATCACCATTAATCCGCTGGACATAATGGCCTGTTGCTAGCGCATCCGCGCCTAAGTCTTTGGCAACCTTGAATAAATCACGGAATTTAACCGACTGGTTACAGCGCACGCAGGGGATTGGGGTCTCACCACGCATATAACTATCGGCAAAGTCATCCATTACGGATTCTTTGAAAATACTTTCATAATTAAGGACGTAATGTGGGATTCCAATCCGCTCGGCGACCACACGCGCGTCATAAATATCCTGACCCGCGCAGCACGCTCCTTTTTTCATCACGGCCACGCCATAATCATAAAGCTGGAGTGTAATCCCGATGACCTTATAGCCTGCATCATGCAGCAAAGCCGCCACTGTCGAGCTATCCACGCCACCCGACATCGCCACAACAATGGTCGTCTCCGCCTTCGGTTTAGCCGAAGGGAGCGAGGTGAAGGGGGTGAATTCTGTGGTGGAAGTGACTGCCATAGGCCAATTATGATGATGTTAAGGGACGGATTGTAGCGAATTTTTACTCGATTTTCCAGGAATTTATTAGATAGTGTCATCACATTCTACCATGGCTGGCTAAAATGCTCTTTTCTCTGTGCTGCTCATGTCACGTACTTGTGTACGCTCATTTTGCTGCTCGAGAAACAACATTTTCGCTACGCCCTGGCGAATTTGACGATACTATCTATCTATCTATCTATCTATCTAGGTTATTCTGTTTTTACGCCCACCACAAACATTCCTAAGTTATTCGCCCGCGCGATAACCCCCTCGCGGCCCAGGATCAGGGCTGCTCCGGCTTCCACTGCAATGCCTCGTAAACCGGCCTTATGGGAATTCTCGATCGTCGATAAGCCAATGGTAGGGAGGTCAATCCGGCTATCCTGGTCAGGCTTCTTGACCTTCACCAGCACCCCGCCTTTGCCCTTAAGCATGAGTGGCGCGATACGGGAAAGTAAGCCATCAGTTCCTTCGCGGCCTTCAACGGCAATCACCACGCCTTGCTGGACAATCGCCGCCTGGCCCACATCCAGCGCACCTAGGGTTTTCGCGACCTGTACGCCAATAGTAATGTCCTGCAAGGCCGTCTCGTCTGGTGGAATGATGCCCAATACCCCTTCCGGTGCCAAAAGATCACCGCAGACCTCATCAGCTCCTTTTAGGCAAAAACCAGCATCCTGCAGGTAGCCAATAATCGTTTCAAACAGGATATTATCCCCTTGTGCGCGATGTTTGAGGATCCGCGCCAACAGCTTCACGCCACCCCAATCGAGCTTGAGCGAGGAGAAAGAAGGGCGTGTCACGGCGCCTGCAAGGACGATATCCTGCACTCCGGCTTTTTTAAAGACTTTAAGTATTTTGCCAACCGAGCCTATACCTGCCACATGATGGGGATGGTTGGCGACTTCGTCTACGAGTATTTCGCCTTGGATGGCAACGATGGAGAGTGGACGGCCGGATTTCATGCAAGCGCGAATAATTTCAGCGGGGAGGGTGCCTTTGCCGGCGATAAGTCCTAGGGGAGCAGAGGAGGAGCTATGCATCCCTTTAGGCCGCTGCTTCTTCTTGATCGCGTGCCAAATGTTTTGGCTGGCAGATGCCTTGTTTATCCTCGGTACGGATGAAGTCGATAATATCCTGTACAACGGTATTAGTACCAAAGCGCTGCTCGGCATCTTTCAGGCGCTCGGAAAGCGTGCCTTCTGAGGAGAAAATCAGGCGATAAGCACTGCGCAATGTATTGATATCATCGCGCTCGAAACCGCGGCGTTTTAGGCCAATCAGGTTTAGCCCTTGGAGGCTTGCGCGCTCACCCGCCGCTTGGCCATAAGGAATGATATTCCGTTCAATCCCGGACATTCCGCCGATCATGGCATGGGCGCCAATACGGATAAACTGGCGAACAGCAGAAAGTCCGCCGATAATCGCAAAATCCCCGACTTCCACATGCCCGGCCAAGGTCGCATTATTCGCCATAATGACGTTATTGCCGACGATGCAATCATGTGCCACATGCGCGCCCACCATAAAGAGGCAGTTATCGCCCACAATGGTGCTCATTTTATCGCCTTCTGTCCCAGGATTCATGGTGACGTGTTCACGAATTTTATTGTTTTTTCCGATGATTAGCGTCGATTTCTCACCCTTAAATTTAAGATCCTGCGGTGCAGTTCCGATGGAGGCGAAAGGATAGATTTCAGTGTTCTCACCAATCGTAGTATGGCCATCCATGACGACGTGGGATTTGAGGGTCACATTATCGCCGAGTACGACGTTAGGGCCTACGACGGAGTAAGGGCCAATAGATACGTTTTTACCCAGCGTTGCTTGCGGATCAACGATCGCGGTTACGTGGATTTGGTTCTGGGTCATCTAGGGGTACTCCGAAGCTATTGGGTGTGTATGGGCCTTTTATCGGCGACTTTACTTCTAGCAAATACAGGAACGCTCGGCAAATCACGCTTTGTTACAAAATATTACGGGAGGAAATCAATAATGCTTGGCGTTGTCATCCCCGCGAAGGCGGGGATCTATTATAGTTTACTATAGAATTTATTGAGATATATAGATTTTTTCGTGAATAGTGGATTCCCGCCTCCGCGGGAATGACAAATTGATGCCTATGCCGGACCATCTGCAATCATGGCGGTAATGGTCGCTTCGGCCACTTTTACCCCATCCACTTCGGCAACCCCAGAGAATTTCCAGGTGCTCCGTCGGGATTGGATGGCGGTGAGCGTCAAACGGAGCGTATCGCCCGGCGTTACTGGTTTACGGAATTTGGCGCCTTCAATGGACATGAAATAGACAAGCTTCCCTTCGGTTTCCGTTCCAAGCGCATCGACGACCAACACCGCAGCGGTTTGCGCCATAGCCTCGATAATCAGGACGCCTGGCATGATCGGTTTTCCAGGGAAATGCCCCATAAAGTGGGGTTCATTAAAGGTCACGTTTTTGATACCTATCACGGACTTGCCAGGATCAAGCGCAATGATCCGATCCACCAACATAATAGGATAGCGGTGCGGGATCATTTGAAGGATCCGGGTTACATCAACCGGAAGGACTAAATTACTTGCTGCTGTCATAAACTAACCCTCTTGCTTTTTCTTTTTCACTGCACCGCGTAAATACGCAGTTTGACGATGGTATTGACGAATCGGAACCGCAGGCGAGCCGCCCCATTGTTCACCCGCCGGGATATTCTCAATAACTCCCGATTGCGCAGCGATTTGAACGCCTGACGCGATGGTAATATGTCCTGCAATGCCCACTTGTCCACCGAGTACGACATAATCGCCGAGTTTTGCACTTCCTGCAATACCTGCATGCGAAACAATCACGCAACCGCGGCCAGTCTGTACGTTATGCCCGATTTGAACCAGGTTATCAATCATTGTGCCATCGCCAATAATCGTATCTGGGCCGGCACCTCGGTCAATGGTGGTATTGGAACCTATATCGACAAAATTTCTGATAATCACCCGTCCTAATTGTGGCACACGAACATGCGCGCCGCGATACGTCGCAAAGCCAAATCCATCTTGTCCGATGCGCACGCCCGGATGGAGTGTCACTCCGTCACCAAGTACGGCATAGGCAACGCTCACTTGATTAAAAATACGCGCGTTCTTCCCAACGGTTACGCCACGGCCAATCACCGAGTTCGCGCCAATTAATGAACCCGCACCGATGATCGCATTTTCTTCAACCACCGCGCCGGACTCAATCCGGCAGCCTTCACCAATCGTAGCGCTGGGATGAATCGCGGCAGTCGGTGCAATATAGGCCTCAATCGCAGGATCCGGATAAAACATCCGTGCCACCTGTGCATAAGTATAATAAGGATTGTCGGAGATAATAAACGGAACCAGGCCTTCCATTTCTTTTGCCGTTTTTGCATCTGTAATACATGCTGCCGCACCGGAATCTTTAAGCTTCGCCGCATAACGATGGTTGGTGAGAAAGGTCACGGTATCGTGAGTGGCTTGCTCAATCGGAGCGACATCTTTAATGAGTTTCGCAGCAGAGGCATCCGTGGATAAAGTGGTTCCCGTTTCGTCGGCAAGTTGTTTGATGCTAAAAGGGCCTTTGTTGGTAAAGAAACGAGGGTCTGCCATTGTAAAAGAATCCTGATTTTATTTTATATCTGTATGGCTTTTTAATAGTGAAAGCTAACGAAACTAGTACCTCAAACCCTCTCAAAAGTAAATGTGATTATGATAGATTATGAGCAACCCCTTGAAGCAGTTGAGCTTAAACAGAAGTTAAGCTAAAAAATACCTCATCTGTTAAAACTAAAGTGAATTATAGTGTATTGAATTATAAGGTTTTTTAGGAATGTTTCGGTATTCCTGCAACTTACTTCTGTCAACCATTTTATTTACAAAAAATATCAAAAAAAGGGGTTTACGGGAGGATAAATTTCGGTCATTGATGTAAGCAGTCGAGCGGGGAATTTTTCTCGAATAAATAATCGACGGCGATGTTGCGTTACAGTCGTGCGCAATCTCACATAAAACCAGTATGAACTTCGGAGAGGCAATGCAAAAGCCATCAACCATTTCTTTTGGCCAAAATTCCTACGCGGGGGATGTTTCTCCTAAAGCTGCGTGGGAAGTATTGGCGGCCAATCAAGAAGCGGTGTTGGTGGATGTGCGTACCTCAGCAGAATGGGTGTTTGCTGGTGTTCCGAATCTTTCTACATTGAATAAAGAGCCATTGTTGATTTCTTGGAGGATATATCCTTCGATGGAACGCAATAGCGGATTTGAAGAAGTGCTTGAACAGGAAGTGCCAAATAAAGCCGCACCGATTTATTTTCTTTGTAAAGTAGGCGGACGCTCGCGTGAAGCAGCGATGGCGATGGCGGCACGAGGCTATAGCACATGTTACAATATTACAGGCGGGTTTGAAGGCGAACCTGACGCGAAGCAGCACCGTGGCTGCATCACGGGATGGAAAGCCGATAACTTGCCGTGGGAACAACAGTAATGCAGCAATATTCTCCTTTGGCGAAGACATCCTCTGTCGCAGAACTTCCAGCGCGCTCGGAGCAAATGCTTCAATCAGGCTGGCAGCAGGTGCGTGCAGGCTTGCGTATGACCTACGGCGAAGCGACCTTTCGCAGCTGGCTTGGCAGCTTGGATATCGCGGAATTGCGCGAGAATGTGGCGGTGATTACCGCTCCAACCCGTTTCATCCGCGAGTGGGTGTCCTCTCATTATTTTGATACGCTGGCGAATCTCTGCAAAACACACATACAAGGTGTGGTGGCGGTTGAGCTTTATGTCCGTACTCCAGGCGCTATACCTGCACCAGCGGTGGTTTCTGAAGGAGAGCAAACCTCTTCTGCCCCTGTGGATTTCACGCTGCGCCATGTAGAAAATGCGATGAGCTCTCCGCTGGATGCGCGTTTCCGCTTTGAAAATTTTGTGACTGGCCCGTCGAATGAATTGGCTTTTGCTTCGGCGAAAGCCGTTGCCTCCTCGCGCGAGATTGTGCCAGGCTGCAACCCACTGTTCCTGTATGGTGGGGTAGGGCTAGGCAAGACACATTTGCTTCAAGCCATTGCATGGGAAATGAAAGAGCGCCAGCCGGACCGGAATGTCGTTTATCTTTCTGCCGAAAAATTCATGTTCCAGTTTATCCGATCGCTTCGGAATAAAGATGTGCTCTCCTTTAAAGAGCAATTCCGTTCGGTCGATGTGCTTCTGGTGGACGATATCCAGTTCATCAGCGGAAAAGAAAGCACGCTCGAAGAATTTTTCCATACCTTCAATACGTTAGTGGATGGTAATAAGCAGGTGGTCCTCTCCTGCGACCGTTCACCTTCGGAATTGGGTGGTATGGGCGAGCGTGCGCGTTCCCGGCTTGGCTGGGGATTGGTAGCCGATGTGCACCCATCGGATTATGCCTTGCGTCTTTCGATTCTCCATAAGAAAGTCGAGAAGCTGGGTGTTCCAGTTCCTGAAGAAGTGCTGATGTTCCTGGCTGAGCAAGTGACGACCAATATCCGCGAACTCGAAGGGGCACTCAATAAATTAGTCCTTCATAGCACGCTGATGAATCTGCCAATCACCCTCGATGGCGCGAAACGGATTCTCCAGGATCTCCTGAAATCGTGCGAGCGCGCAGTGACGATTGATAATATCCAAAAGCGTGTTGCTCAGTATTTCCAAGTGAGCCTGCAAGAGCTTCTCTCTGCACGCCGTGCGCGGAATATTGCACGTCCACGTCAAGTGGCGATGTATCTTGCAAAACAGCTTACACCGAAAAGTTTAGTGGAAATCGGCCAACGTTTTGGTGGCCGGGATCATACCACGGTAATGCATGCGGTGGCGAAAGTGGAATCTTTGATGCTTATCGACCCAGAAATTCGGGATGCGGTTACAGCTCTCGATCAGCAGATCCGCCAGGGTTAATTACTACTAGCACTTGCTGCAAATAGCGGTTTATTTGCGCTTCCGCTGCTCATGTACCTTAAAGTACACTCCGCTGCAGTTCTCAATAACCCCCTATTTTCGCTGACGTGCTAGCGTAATTACTTTAACGCTGCTCTATCTCGCAAGAAAAAGGTAGAACTCCCGCAAGAGGTGTCATCCCCGTGCAGACGGGGATCCATTGTCAACCAGTCACACCAACCCACCCGGCACATCATTTCATATGAATACAGTAAGCTGTGTACGAAATTACACGCACAACCCATGGTATTGTTAAACGGCAAAAATACAAAGGATTTTGTGTAAGGGGGATGAAAAAATCCTCCACTGCACGTTCTCCTTGGATATTAGGCCAAGACAGGGTATATATCCCGTAGCGCTCATACAGTATAAATTAGGGAAAATCCTATGCCCCACACCATACAAGATGAAAAAATTCTGATTATTGATTTTGGCTCCCAAGTCACGCAGCTGATTGCGCGTCGCGTGCGCGAGAACGGGGTATATTGCGAAATCCATCCTTACAGCGCGATGACAGATGAGCGTTTAAAAGCAATCAATCCGAAAGGCATTATTCTTTCTGGCGGCCCATCCTCCGTAACTGAACACGGCTCTCCGCGTATTACCCCTGAAGTATTTAAGCTCGGCGTGCCGGTCTTAGGCATTTGTTACGGCCAACAATTAATGTGCGAGTTACTGGGTGGTAAGGTCGAAAGCGGGCATGAGCGCGAATTTGGCCGCGCATTTGTCGGCATTGTGGAGAAATCTCCGTTTTTCCATGAAGTTTGGGGAGTGAACGGGACGCACCAGGTATGGATGAGCCATGGCGATCGCGTGACCAAATTACCCGATGGTTTCAAGACGATTGCGATGAGTGAAGGTGCGCCGTTTGCAGCCGTTGCCGATGAAGCGAAGCATTTTTACGGCGTGCAATTCCATCCGGAAGTGACGCACACTCCCGATGGCGGTGCGCTGCTCAAAAACTTTACTCACGCGATTTGCGGATGCAAAGGCGAGTGGGATATGGCGCATTTCCTGACGATGGCGAAAGAAAAAGTTCGCGCGCAAGTGAAAGATAAACGCGTAATCTGCGCGGTCAGCGGCGGAGTGGATTCCTCCGTGGTGGCGGCGTTGCTGCATGAGGCGATTGGCGATCAACTGACCTGTATTTTCGTGAACACTGGCATGCTACGCAAAAACGAAGGTGAGCAAGTGCGCGAGATGTTCCGCTCGCATTTCAATATCCCGCTGCATTATGTCGATGCGACGGATATCTTTTTGGGCAAGCTGGCAGGTGTAACTGATCCCGAACAGAAACGCAAAATCATCGGTGGAACCTTCATTGATATTTTTGATGCCGAAGCGAAGAAGCTCGGCGGGGCGGATTTCCTCGCGCAAGGAACATTGTATCCTGATGTGATCGAATCGGTGGCAGTCCATGGCGATGCGGCTGTAACCATTAAATCGCATCATAACGTGGGCGGTTTGCCTGCGCGGATGAAAATGGCGTTGGTCGAGCCAGTGCGTGAATTGTTTAAAGACGAAGTGCGCCGCCTTGGTTTAGAACTCGGCATGCCCGAAGACATGATCAAACGCCATCCGTTCCCAGGGCCAGGTCTCGCGATTCGCATCCCTGGAGAAATCACGCGCGAAAAAATTGCGATCTTACAAGAAACCGATGCGGTTTATATTAACGAGATCAAAAAAGCGGGCTTGTACGATGAAATTTGGCAGGCCTTCGCGGTGCTATTGCCGGTGAAAACCGTGGGCGTGATGGGCGATGCCAGGACGTATGAATATGTTTGCGCACTCCGAGCCGTAACTTCATTTGATGGAATGACGGCGGATTTTTATGATTTCAGCCATGAATTCCTCCGCAATGTCAGCACGAAAATCATCAATAATGTGAAGGGCGTGAACCGCATTACGTACGATATCACCTCGAAGCCGCCAGGCACGATTGAGTGGGAGTAGAGCCTCCAAAAGAGGCCGTCATCCTCGCGTAGGATCCATTATATTTTTCTGGAATGATGCTAGGGGAATTACGCCGACTTCGCGTGCTTCTCATCCGCCACGCGGAATCCAAGCGTAATCTCGCAATTTTCTAATGATTGCGTGAAGCGATGGGGCAGGGCGCTGGTTGCACCGATGCTGATCGAAACCGCGAGCGTCTGCTCCGCAATCGAATAATCCGATCCTTGGCCAAAAGCTTCAACGGCGGCGGTGATATCCGCATTATCCGTCTCAATCACCAGCGCAATTCGGTCGGAAACTTTCAAATCGGCTTCTTTGCGCGATTGTTGAATCATCCGCACTAAGTCGCGCGCGATGCCTTCCAAACGTAATGTGTCGGAAATTTCCAAGTCCAGAATCACCAACGCGTCATTTGTCGAAAGTGCCTGCGCACCTTTCGCTGCTTTGGGTTTGAGTTCCAGGATGCATTCTTCCGGCGTTAGAACCTCATCCAACACTTTCACTTGGCCGTTTTCCAGGCGTTCCCATTTGCCTTGTTTGGTCGCAGGGATAAGGTCCTTAATCCGGTGTGGTAAGCGTTTACCAAGCACTGGGAAATTGATTTTGAGATTATAGGTTGCTGCTGCTTCGATATTTTCTTCCAAGGCCACATCCTTCACATTCACTTCATCTTGAATGAGTGGGAAGTAGGGTGCCAGGCGCTTCGCACCTTTCCCAACAATTGTAAGCTTCTGGAGCGGCTGGCGAATACGGATATTCTCGGTATTTCTGACTGAGAGTGCCGCGTTGCAGGCATCGCGCACTCGATCCATATCCTCCACCAACTCGCGCTCATTGGGCAGCGTATCAAGGTTTGGAAAATCGGTCAGATGAATCGAAAGAGGAGGCATGGGTTACCTTATTTATTAGGTTCTGGGCGTGATGCCTTGTTCTTGCATGCAATCCATACAGATCACGGTACGATTCGGGCCGGCTTTTAAATCATCCGTCGAAACCGGTTGGTTGCAGGAATCACAAATCACCGCATTGCTGGGCTCTAAGCGATCATTCACCGCGACGCGATCATCGAATACAAAGCAATCGCCTTGCCATTTGCCGTTTTTATTTCCGGTATCTTCAAAATATTGCAGGATGCCGCCTTCCAAATGATAGACTTTTTCAAAGCCCATTTCGCGAAGAAGCGCAGTGGATTTTTCGCAGCGAATCCCGCCCGTGCAGAACATCGCAACGGGTTTGCTGCGGACATCTTCGGGCTGAACTTTCATCCATTCTTGCATCCAGGCAGGAAAGTCGCGGAAGTTCTCCGTATTCGGATTAACAGCACCTTCAAACGTGCCGATCTTCACTTCATAATCATTGCGCGTATCAATCGTGATGGTGTCAGGATGCGAAATCAGCGCATCCCACTCAGCGGGTTTCACATAATTGCCGCGCTCATTCACATTCAAATCTTCTTTGCCCATGCGGACAATTTCGGTTTTCAAGCGCACTTTCAAGCGCTGGAACGGCTGGAAATCCGCATAGCTTTCTTTCCAGGTGATGCCTGCTAAACGCGGATCTTCATTGAGCATCGCAAAGAGTGCATCAATCGCTTCGCGAGAGCCGGAAATCGTGGAGTTGATCCCTTCGCGCGCTAACAGAATCGTGCCCTTGAGCTTCCAGCGATTACAAAATGCAATAAGTCGTGGACGCATCGCTTCATAATCTTCCAACACGGCAAAACGGTAAAACGCCGCAATCACCACCTGGGGCGCCGGCGTATGTTCGAGAGAAGAGGCTGTCTGTGCTAATGGTTCCATAGTTTATACTACTTCAAAAATTTTCTCGGGCGGACGGCCTACGGCTGCCTTGCCTTTATGTATCGCGATCGGGCGCTCAATCAATACCGGATGAGCTGCCATCGCCTGTATGAGTTCTTTATCATTTAACGCGGGATTGTCAAGGCCAAGTGCCTTATATTCCGGCTCTTTTTTGCGCATAAGTTCGCGCGGGGGAAGTTTTAACGCGGCGAGGATTGCTTCGAGTTCCTGCACGCTTGGTGGCGTTTTGAGGTATTCAACCACCTGCGTTGCAACGCCACGTGATTCAAGCAAGGCCAAAGCTTCTCGCGATTTCGAGCAACGGGGATTGTGATAAAGGGTTATCATAAGCATTACGTTATTTAGTAGGAAAAGGTAGAAGTCCCACAAGAGGTGTCATTCCCGCGCAGGCGGGAATCCATTGTTAAACTAATGACGAACTGCTCCAATGGAGGGGCTGTGGATCCCCGTCTTCACGGGGATGACTACCTCACCTGTAGCCTCTACTTATACGTCCAGATTCGACACTTTCAGCGCATTTTCCTGGATGAAATCCCGGCGAGGCTCAACAACTCCGCCCATCAGCGTTGAAAATACCTCCTCAGCTCCATCGGCATCACCCACTTTAACTTGCAGCAACGTGCGCGTATCATGATTAAGGGTCGTATCCCACAATTGTTCCGCGTTCATCTCACCCAATCCTTTAAAGCGCTGGATAGTCATGCCTTTACGGCCGCCTTCTAGAATGGTATCCACCAATTCACTTGGGAATTTGATCGAAACATCCACGCCTTTGCGCGAGAAAAGTTGCGTTCCGCGGAATTGTTCACGAATTAAGCCCGCGATTTCTTTCGCTTTTTTCACTTCCGGCATAGAAAGGGTAGGGTGATCAAGCACATGCAGCTCACGCACTCCACGCATTTTACGGGAAATCTGAAGCTCTTGTTTCTCGCTGATCGTATGTTCCCACGGCTCATGGCCAGGAGCATTATCAATCTTATTAAGCTGCGTAGTCAGGGCTTTGCCTTGCTCATCTGTTGGGGTGGTTGAAAGCGCACCGACAAGGGCGGCATTTTCTACCACATACAGAGGAATACGGCGAGCAACGCGCTTGCAATTTTCAGTAAATTCTACTGATTGTTCAATGAGATGGCGTAAATCTTCGCCCGCACGTTGACCCGCAGTTTCGAGTGTCAATACCGCACCTTCCACCGCATCGCCAATGAGGTAATCCCGAAGTGCTTTGTCGTTCTTCAAATAGACTTCACTGCTGCCGCGCTTGATTTTATAAAGGGGCGGTTGGGCAATATAAAGATACCCTTTTTCAATAAGTTGCGGCATCTGACGATAGAAGAAAGTGAGCAGCAATGTACGAATATGTGCGCCATCCACGTCAGCATCCGTCATGATGATGATTTTGTGGTAACGGGTTTTTTCAATATTAAATTCATCGCGGCCAATGCCGGTGCCGATCGCGGTGATCAGCGTACCGATTTCCTGTGATGAGAGCATCCGGTCAAACCGCGCGCGCTCCACGTTCAGAATTTTACCACGAAGTGGAAGAATCGCTTGGTTCTTCCGGCTGCGGCCTTGTTTCGCCGAACCACCCGCTGAGTCACCCTCTACGATGAAGAGTTCACTAAGTGCCGGGTCTTTTTCTTGGCAATCCGCCAGTTTCCCAGGGAGCGATGCTATATCAAGCGCACCTTTACGGCGCGTGAGATCACGGGCTTTACGCGCCGCTTCACGGGCAATAGCCGCCTCAACGATTTTCATCGCAATCAGCTTTGCTTCCGCAGGATGCTCTTCAAACCACTGGCCAAGCTTATCATTCGTGATGGATTCCACAACAGGGCGGACTTCCGAGCTCACAAGTTTATCTTTCGTTTGCGAAGAGAATTTCGGATCAGGCACTTTTACGGACAGCACACAGGTCAAGCCCTCGCGCATATCCTCGGCGGTCAATGCGATTTTCTCGCGTTTTGCAATACCGCTATCTTGTACATATTGGTTAATCGTACGAGTCAATGCACCGCGGAATCCGGCCAAATGCGTACCGCCGTCACGCTGACGAATGTTGTTGGTAAAGCACAACATATTTTCGTGATAAGAATCATTCCACTGCATCCCAATTTCAAGCGTGATGCCGTTTTCTTCGCCCTTTAAATAAATAGTAGGGTGGAAGATGGTTTTGCTTTTATCCAAATGCTTTGCGAAGGCCTCAACGCCGCCGTCGTAATGAAGCTCCTGGACGATGTCCTCTTCGCCGCGTAAATCTTTCAGGATGATTTTCACCCCTGAGTTGAGGAATGCAAGCTCCCGTAAACGGTGCTCTAAGGTCGCGAAGTTGAATTCGGTAAAGGAGAAGGTTTCTTTCGACGGGAAGAAGGTGACCTTCGTCCCTTTCTGGCCATTGGCATCGCCTACTACTTTCAGCGGAGCTTCCGCATCGCCATGACGGAAACGCATGAAATGTTCTTTGCCTTCGCGCCAAATGGTCAGTTCCAGCCACTCAGAAAGGGCATTTACCACCGATACCCCAACACCGTGGAGACCACCGGAGACTTTATAGGAATTTTGGTCGAATTTACCGCCCGCATGGAGCTGGGTCATGATTACTTCTGCCGCCGATACACCCTCTTCTGAATGGATGTCTGTTGGAATTCCCCGGCCGTTATCCGATACGGAGACAGAACCATCTGCATTAATAGAGACCGTCACTGCATCGCAATGGCCTGCTAAGGCTTCGTCAATGGCATTATCCACGACTTCATAGACCATGTGGTGCAAACCGGAGCCATCATCTGTGTCTCCAATATACATACCAGGACGCTTTCTTACCGCGTCTAACCCTTTGAGAACTTTAATGGATTCGGCGCCATATTGTTCTGGGCCGGAAGAAGGGGAAATGTCTGCCATCTTTGCCTGATTTGCCATGTTTATGTTGTCCGATGGGTGGGGTTATAAACCAGGTAGGCATCATACTCCGCACGAAGTGGCTTGGCAAGGGTTAAGAGTATCCTAAAGCCTCCTTTCACAGACATTTTCTAAGCTATTGTAATTATAACGAATGTAAAATATTTGACATTAATCTCTGTTAATCATTAACCGGAAATGATACAATCATATCGTTCTGTATTTAAACACTAATTAATTAATAATTGTTACGATAAGAGATTGTGCCAACCAATTCCGTTGGCGCGTGGAGAGCTTGGTATGTCGAAGAAATCATTAGGGAAAGCGGCCTCAGCTCAGGTGGCGTTCGACGCGGCCAAAAATTACTTTCTGTCTGTAATTCAAGGTCTTCCTGCGGATACGAATGCTGCGACTATCAAAGCAGAATTGAAGAGAGTACTAGTTTCCTCTGCGGCTATACCGCACCAATGGATGGTGCAAGATCTAGCAATGAATGTAGCGCTAGCTAGGGCAGAAGAACTAGAAGAAGAAACAAAGTCTAAAAACGAACATGTACCCTGCCTGCACCTCCTTATTAGAGAAGCAATCCAGGAAGAAGATCCAACTAAACGCAAACAGCTCGTTTCCCTGATCACCGGGGTGGTGGAGCTGTCTTCTGATGCTCAACGCGGCGCTCCTGGCGCTGATACGGCTCCTGCATTAGGAGATATAACGAATAAGAGTGAAACTCCCAAAAAGGAAAGGCCAAAAGGGAAAGAAAAAGAAAGGGATAGGGATAGCCTAAGAAAATCGCTAGGAAGAAAGGCTGGGGCACTCAGAATGGGTGTGTCTATAAGCTTCTTAGGCACCCCTCCAAAGCCATCCAAGAATCCGTTGGATGTTCGGAATAAAAATGGGGATACCGCACTGAATCTGGTGGTGGAGTGTATCTTAACAAAAACACAAGCTGGCAAAGCATTCCTTCCTATTTTGGAAGCGCTTTTAAAAGGGGGAGCGGATCCGTCGCTGGAGAATAATAACGAAGTATCTCCTATTGAATTATTGCTCAAGAATGCCCAATCTCCAGAAGCTAAAATAGTATTGCAAGGCTTTATTGCACATATAGGCAATCCCCAGTTGCTTTATAGTGGTGGGAAAAATCTATATACAGCCTTTGCTGAAATGCCAAATATTGAAGAGGCGCAGGCAAAGGCTATTCCCAAGCTCTTCCTAAATAAAGAAGTACGCGCTGCTTTAAGGCAAAGAAAAGACGCTTCCGATAAGCCGGATGATAATACGCAGAACTTTTCTAATCTACTTAATCCTTTGTATAGGCAAAAAAAAGAAGAGGACGATGCGAAAGAAGGCGATAATGCGCTGGAAATTTTAGTGAAACGTTATGACCAAGAAAAGCCTAAACTGGAAGATTTAGAGGCACATGAAAAAAAACTAGAGGAAGTGCTGAGGAATAATAAAAGGCACAAAGAGTTATTGGAGCGTGAAAAGCCTTTCGAAAACTTAAAGGCTTATATAATAGCTTTACCACCAGCAAAGACAGAAGAAGAGGTGGCAGAGTTAGATCGTCTTATTAAAGAACGGGACGAGTTATTTGAGCAACTAAGGCCTCTACGAAAAGAGCGTAACGGTATAGAAAGGCCACATAGGGATGCCAAAACAGCAAGAGAAATACAAGAAGCAGTTGTAAAGGCCCTCCATTATGCGTGTGACGGCGCAATAGCATCGACCATCAAATTGGGGCCTGAAGAAACATTCAAAGACGTTGCACCGAAAAAAGAAGGGGGGGCTCCTGGAGCACTTTTCTTAGACCAGAATGACTGGCCGCATATGGTTAAGCCAGGTACGGTTGCAGACGTTACGCGTGAAGTTTTAGGTGCTATCCTGATTAATACCGCAGCTCGCCTATTAACGGGAGACTCAAAATTAACTCTTGCGCCAGAGAATTTAGCACTTGATGCGCGAGGAACGATAGTGCTGGATTCTCCCTATCTTCCAGGATTTGTGGAGATGGCACACTCTCCTATAGCAAAATTCAACGAAGGCAAAAAGGGGGAGGGGCTTAAGCCTCTTTTGGGGCTCCCTTATGGTGCAGAACTCCAAGCCTTATTGTTCTGTGCAGGGTATTATGATTCACATGGTGGAAATATTGGATATAGCATTTCAAGTGGCGTCAGAGAATCACATGCTGCGTCCGACATAAAAAATGCTTCGTGTGTAGACACCGGAAGCGCACTTACTTTGTATGATAAAAGTAGCGGTCCGGTTATTGATCGTCTCAATTTTCCCAAAAAGGGTTATTGCTTAGCAGAAGATCCTTTAGAAGGCGGTGTGGCGGGCTACCGTGTGACCCCGTTGGATATTTTCAGACGTAATCATGCGGCCGAGAATAATGATGCAAACTCCGTACATTTTTTAGACAAGTCATTTATTGAGGGAGCTAAAAAAGTATCGGCATTCTTTATTGAGGAATTAGGAAATTCTAAGGCACCATTTGCGATCGCAATGCGTAAAGCGGTGGATGATATTAAAGAGAAATACAAACATTACCCTAAAGAAAAACTCAAAGAAGAACTAGGGTATATTATCCCGCGTGCCGAATTCGAGCCAGAAGATCCAGGCTTTGAATTTGGCCGGCAACTTATTTCACATCTCGTTGTTAATGGATTGCGCCTGCAACAGATGGCATATCAAATAGAAATTCAGCGGATTATGGTTGAATCTCCCGCCAATCTCGATACGTTGCGTCAGGCTATAAGAGAAGCAATAAAAATAGGGGCAATTGCAGATCATAATTCGAAGATATTCTGGTTGCCTCAAGTGTCAGAGGGTGAGCTTGAGCCCGCAACGACATTACATCAATATTTAGTTGCTAACAAATCTCCGCTTGCGGCAGAATTGGGAACCGATGCTGCAAGTTGGCAAGCGTTTATGGGTGTACCAATCCTTAAGCAACGGCATGCGGTTGTAGATGCGGTCGCTGCATTCAAAGCAGATAAGAATATTGGAAAATTGCGCGAAGTTGTACAGAAAGCAATAAGCGAAGATGCAATAAATCAGAAGGATAAGATACATTGGTCAGGTGATTCAACGACACAACCTCCAAGAACACTTTTGGAATATTTACAGGATAATGCACCAAATCAAAAAACAACGATGGGAACAATGCTAGCTACAGCATTTAGAGCGAAAGATGCAGCCAAATCGACTTCTGTAGTCATTGGAACCCGTCGGGCAGCAATAGAGGATGCATTGCTTGATGTTAGAAGAGAGCGTGTAGTTTCAGTAAGGCCGCGAGTTTTTATAAAAGGAACAAAATCCACAGCAGATGCTCGCCGCTCAGCATATGCAGGGCATCACCGGAATTCTAGCAAAGCCGTTGGAGTGGGGTCGGTCACAGCTCTTCTTCTTCTTCTTCTTCTTCTTCTTCTTCTTCTTCTTCTTCTTCTTCTTCTTCTTCTTCTTCTTCTTCTTCTTCTTCTTCTTCTTCTTCTTCTTCAACGGTAGTAGCAGAAGAGCCTGAGGAAATCCCAATACCGCTTACTCCTCGGCCGAGAAGCCCTGGTGATTCAACAGGAAGTAGCAGATCGAGATCGGATTCTTCCTCTTCAGTTGACGAAAGTGATGAGGATAGTGACCTTGATGAGGAAAATAATAATGGTAAAAAATCTCAAGATGTGTTAGAATCTTCGGGAAGTTTAACTGGGTTACCAGTACCTACACCAAGGAAAGTACACTCCCATGGGCACTCCGTGGGAATAAGTGATGGAAGTAAATTTAGAACGATAGACGATCAAAGCAAAGGAACCTTTATGCCAAATCATTATTTTGACACCGCACGTTTTAATAGTGACGAGAGGGAACTCAAAAGGTTGCTTAAGGTAGACCGGGATGTGACCATTTCTATGGGTGTTGTCTTTCCTGTGGGGATTCCATTTGGCATTGGATATGGACTAGCGAAGCTTGCTAAAGAGACGGGAAAAGGGATTCGGGATTTGAACCGTCGTAATATCGGTGAAACCGAAGAAGTGACCTATGGGCGTCACCTTAAAGCAATCATAAAAGATTTAGATAGCCAGTTACACGAAAAAATACACCCAGCTTTGGGTAAAAAAGATCGTATCATGCTGAACCGGTTGTTTGGCGGGCTTATAGAAAAAGAATTCGGTCGTGACATCTTGCATGCGGATTTAAAAACCCGCAATACGATCGTAAAGAAGCTAATGGCTACGCTCACGGATGAGCATGGCAATTTTAATTCTCGTCTTGTGGATTTGGCTGCAGGTAAGGCTGGATTAGGAAAGAAACACGGCTCGAAATCCGTACTCAGTGAAGAAGCGAAAAGGCTTTACTCAGGTCTTGCGACCTATGCCGAAGGCCGCCTTGCACTTAAAGGCCGCTTGATTGAGCTTTTAATTAATAATCAAGTGACTCAAGATCAGATTGAAAGGTGGAATTTGCATTCTCCATCGGGTGCGACGCTTGATCAGATTATTGCTAGTTTGGGTGCTGCTTACAATACCACTGAGCTTGATAAAGTGCTCGGAAAAACCGGTGCTGAGGTAAGCTACGAAGTATTGTTTGAGCGTATGCTCAAAAATGCGGTAAATCCAAAATTTGTGCTTCCTGCTTACGACAATACAAAAAATGCAACAACGCCAGCAGGATATACCCCTGGCAATGTGGCAGAAGCATTTAACGAGCTTCGCAAGGTGGAGTTGCGCTTAAGAGGTGCCAAAAATGGGCCCTGGTTTAAGAGTGAATATGATGTTGATGGAAATCTCCAACTTGAACTCAGTAACGATAAAGTCGTAAATCAAGTTGCCTTTGGCCCAATGGCGCAAACAGCAAAAGTTGGTCTTGGCCGAGTGATTATCCATCCGGTGAAACGTGACCTTGTGACCCGTAAGCGCGTTGCTGATGCGCTGATAGCTGCGAATGGTAGCGATACGTTACGTGATCATGTTGTGGGCACTCCTACTAAAGGCCCCGCATTCCCGCCTTTAGATCCTACGAATCCTGCAGATACGAATCGCGCTCACAATTTCCAAGCGGAATTGCTAGAGGGAAACCGTATTGCTGACGGCAATATCTTGTCTGTGGAAGTGGATTATAGTGTTCCTGCTGACCAGAATCCGTTGTTCTATTTAATTAAATTGGGGGACGGAGTTCAAATTGCATGTCAGAAAGCGGATAAGGATGCTGCTCCTAAATTTTATTCTGTGATTGCTGCTGTTCCTCCTGCTACTAATGCTACTAATGCTACCCTTGGCGCACAATTGACAGACGCCCAACTTGAGGCGCTGCTCGTGGCAGATTTTGAAGAATTATATACTAATAGCTTGGACGCAGCCTTTGGTCATGATGAGGCGGTGATCTATCTGGATGACGAATTCAGTGGCGACCTTCCGGCAGACATAGTTGCACGCGCAAGACTTACCGGTATTAAGCAAGGTTATGATGCTGCTGCAAATCTCCCTGCCAATGGAAGAAAACTAGCTCCACGCCTCGTTGTAACGGCATCCGGTGCTATCCATGCGGCACTTTCTGCTGAAGCAAAAAAGAATAACCCTGCAGTCTCAGGTCTGGTTATTGCAAACAACACACGCAATACGCCGAACACTACAACTGTCTATAATGACGTGGTGTTGCATCGATTTGATAAAGACGGCAACTCACTTGGCCTGCATGCTGTGTATGACGAGCGCCATTTTGCGCTCCATAAAGTCGCGACAAACATCCTGAAAGGTCATACGGACAGTGCTTTCTTCACGACTGCAGGTGGAGACCACACAAGAAATAAACGCGAAAACAATATCTTTACCGGCCGTGGCAAGAATAAGTTGGCACTCCAAAGCAACGGAAAAGGACATCAGCGTAAGCGTGCCCTCGATGCAGTTGTTTATGTACTCGATGGGGTTGCTAGCGCATTTGGTATAAAACCTGAAAGCCTGGCACAAGAAGAATTAACAGCTCTTGAAAATGCTGCTAACGTATTTGTTAAAGGCAACGAGAAAAACTATCCGGAAATTTTTAGAAAACTCAACGGAGACGACAAAGCCTTTGATGAGTGCTTTGCTATACTTGAAAAAGCCAAACTGGTTAAAGTTCGCTCTGGGAACCGTGCTGAATATATTAAATTGGTAAAAGGACGTCTCAAGACCCTCAATGCTGAAGTTGCTGAAAAATACATCGATAGACTCCATGATAAGCACGAGCCTGCAGCAACGGGTTTAATGAATACAGCAAGAAAAGGCATGAAGCCTTCTGCCATCAATAACATGCCTCTTCAAATTCCAGTGGAAAATGAATTGGAGGAATTAAAGCGCCAGAACGCAATGGGCAAATATGGCTTCATGTATAAAAGCGGCGTGCAACAATCTGCGCTTGTTTTTGATAAATTGCCTGATGGCTATAACACGTGGAAAGATCGCGTCGATAGCTTCCCTGGTCCGGGTGCGACCGTGGCTGTTGGTATGGAATATACCGCTGATGGGAAACAGCATCTTAATATGCTCGTCAACTCGGGGGAGATTGATCGCAACGTCAATATTTGTGATAAACAAGGCGTGCCGATGCTCAGTTTCTCCACTCCTAAGGGAGGAGCGCATGGTAAGCCGGTGCTCGAGAATCCAGTAGCAGCGGATAAACCGCTTTCTGCACGATTCATGAACAGGCTTGATACTTTTGCAAATGCGAAAGGAACCGGGGTTGTTGCTACGGTACAGAATGCAGGTGATGAGGCGGTGAGGATAGATACCTTGCTTACGGCTAAGCATACTGCATTCATGGCTGCCAATCCGGTAGCTACGATTCAAGAACAGCAGAAAATGTATGCAAATCTTCTGGTTAAGGAGACGGGTTGCGACCAAACATTCGCCGATACTTTTACCGTGACTGCTCTTGCTGGTGCAGCTCCGAGTCGGGCTCAGAGTCAACAGCTTCTGGCCTTCATTAAAGCCAAATTACAAGAGGCTAATGATAAAGTTGCAAATGATGCCGCGCTTGAAACGGAAGTTACGCGCATTTTCGGTAATACCTTTATCTATGTGAATGGTAAGAAGATTGATATCTTGGATCTGTACCGGGAGCAATCGCTTGCACGTGCGAAGGCGCCAGTAAAAGCGCCACAGCAACAGCAACAAAATGGTCCGAATCCTCCGGCTCCACCGGCTGCGGGCGCTCCAGGTGGTCAAGGTGGCCAAGGTGGTCAAGGTGGGCAAGGTGGGCAAGGTGGTCTTGTCCAGCCGATTATACAGAACCATATTAATATGGATGCCCTTGCTCCGGCCATGAACCGAATAGCGGATGCGCTGGCAGCCCAGCAAGGACAGCAGGCTCCTGCTGCTCCGATTCCTGTGGATTTGAGTGAAATTTTAGAAAAAATTAGAAACGCTGAAAGCACATTAATTCTGCATGAAACGTACATTGCCGACCTGAATGACTTCATGGCCAGAGAGTTTCCTGAGGATCAAGCTAGGCAGAATAAGGAAATCAATAAGCTTATGGCTAAGGTAAACGCTTTAAGAGTGGCAGAAGGTCTAGATCCTCTTCCTATGCCTCCTGGTGGGGCTACGCCTCCTGTTACGCCTCCTGGTGGGGCTACGCCTCCTGTTACGCCTCCTGGTGGGGCTACGCCTCGTGGTGGGGCTGCAGCAAAATTAGCTGCTGATGCTTATAGCATAGGTGTTAACCCAGAGATACTTCATGCTGGTGCTGGCGATCCCAATGCTAGATCAGCATCGTTGCACGCACTCCCTCCGCACGCACTCCCTTCCCCAGAAGATTTCCGGAGGTTCCTTGAGAATCTGAGAGACAACCATGGCCTTAACATACAGGATCAGGATATTCCTGCTGGAGATCCAAGCAAGCCAGGCAATGGAGTACATGTGTTGCTGCATATGATTATCGGACAAGATCCGAATGATCCGACAAGGCAAGTGGTAGCTTCAAATTTAGATGAAGTTGCTAATAAACTAGAGCTAGAGAATATCCGTCCTCAAGACCTTGCCCCGCCGTTAGCTAGGGAAATCGTGCATAATGTGATATCCCTCAATGAAGGTCTTCAAGCACGCGGATTGTCACAGCTTGATGAAAACAGTCCGCTCCTACAAGATGCTCAGCTGAAAATGGCTTTCTCAGAAGTCGTAAACCATATTAATGATGTCCATGCTGGGAGGAAAGATGGTTCGCTAGATCCAAATTCTTCAGATGCGGATGCGAAAGTTGTTAAAGCACTTGAATACATTTATGCGGCAGTGGATCTGAGCAATAGAGCTCCACTTTATAATTTTGTGAGGGTGCAAGATCTTGTCGAAGCACTTCGTTTTGAAAATGCCTCTGAGGAGATTAAAATCGTTGCTGCAGAGACGGTAATCAATGCGAACGAGCATATGGAGAACCCCTTGTTTGATAAGAAGGCTAACCCTCTAGAAGAGGTAACTGATCCGCTTTTGGAAGATGCTAGAGAAACTCTAGAAGAGGTAACTAATCCGCTTTTGGAAGATGCTAGAGAAATCTTGGCTTTGCGGGATGCACAACGTGTTAATGCGTTCCTTGACAATATAACGGTTGACATTCCTGAGCCAGTTGTAAAGGCGTTCGACGATCTAATCGATTACCATAATTATCGTCCAGGTGGCGGACAAGCGCTTAAAGATAAAATTGCTCAGGCACGTACCCTGGTCGATGCAAAGCCTGACATGACTTTCGAGGAGTGGAATGCTAAGCCAGCAGGAGGTGGAAAATCTCTTGCAAAACAACTCCGCCAGATTGTTGAACGAAATTTGGGAATTACGGCGTTAGCATTGGGTGATGCTTCTCGAGAAGTGATTGCTAAACGGGATGAGCAGTTGGTAGCGTTAAGTGCGTTACAAGGACGCGTTGATTTTGCTAATCCTAATACTGATTTGGAAATTGTTAAGACAGTTCAACCGTTAATCTCTATCTATCATGAAGCTATGGCAGAAGCAGAAAGGACAAGATCTGCAAGTGCCGCTGTAGCACTGTTGTCTGAGTATGCTGAGGAGGTGACGGAGGCTTACCCAGATATTGACCTTTACGTTCAAGATGCTAACCATCCTTACAGCCAATGGGCAGCAAACCCAGGTGTGACTGCAGCGCGGAAAGAAGCGGTTCTCAATGCGTTAGCACTCACTGCTGATTCCGTAGCGACGTTCTCTGATTTCGAAGCGAAGGTAGCGGCACACAATCCAGCCTTGAATGCTGAATTGCGTCTATTGGGGTTAGCGAATTTGGCGGTCGCTGGAAACGCATCATTAACCGCGTTGGGTCGACCTTTGCCGGCAACAATTTTAAAAGGTGCACAAGATCTACTAGCTGCAGAGAAAGCTAAGGGTGTGGGGGCTGCTCAGGCAGCAGCAGATGCTCAGGCAGCAGCAGCGGCTCAGGCAGCAGCAGCGGCTCAGGCAGCAGCAGAGGCTCAGGCAGCGGCGGCTCGACCATTCTTTGTCGGCGAAGAAAGCACGGACCTTCGTTTGAGAGGGTTAGGGGCTCCACTTCTTGGAAATCAAGGATCACTGCTTGCTGCTTTTGTTGGGGCAAATGGAGGATTGAATACATTTAAAGAATCCTTGATGCCTGGTCTAAGGAATCCTGTGCTAAGAATAGCAAAGTTAAACGACCTGAAGTTACAAGATTCTGTCGATGAATGGTACAGTAAACCTACGCTTGTTGGCGATAAAAAAGTCTATAAGCATAAGGATGATAAGAAAAGCGACTATACGCGTACATTATCCGAACTTTACAGGGCGATTTGTGCTGGTGACTTAGACAAAATGGATATGCCTGGGACAATTACACTGGGTAGGTCGAACCAACAACAAGTAACACTTCCTGTACTTCGCGCGGTGATTGAGGCTGAACTCACCGGACTTGGGGTGAATTTAGAGGAAGCACGGAGTCGACAAGCTCCTCCAAGACCGGTAAGGGATGAGGCTGCCGATATTGGTCGCAACATCGGGCGCATCAATCGTCAAGCAACAAGCACTATGAATCTCCAGCAAGTTTGGGATGAGAAGGTGACTAATATTAAGAATTATATCACCTTCCTTACCAGAGACAGAGGTGAGGGAAAAAATCGATTAGCCCTGAAGCTTCTGAATGATGGAACGACGATTCGAGCTGGAGTAGCATTTGCTGGTGAAGGCTATTACCAAGGCGTTTTAGAACAAATCAATGACGTTTTAAAAGGTAAGGTGCCAAATGATGATGGTACGCCAATGACAATTTTCCAAAAGCTTGAAAAGATTTTTGGAGCAGAAGGGAAAAGCGGCTTGCTACGTTCAGATGCAGGAAGCGATCCTTATCTTGGCCCAATTTATCAGGAATGTGAGCGCCAAGTCTCACGCGGTTTAGCAACCGGTACTAATGTGGGTACATTTGCTTCTCCTATCAAAGAACAGGTAGCCCAGAAAAACCCTGCAGAATTTGCACAAGCCATTCAAGAGCGTTTGGCGAAGGATCAGAAAGCTGCAGAGAAGGCAAGAGAAGGTCGTAGTAAATAGTTGTCTACAATCTATTAAGAAGGAAAAAGGGGCTTCGGCTCCTTTTTTCTTTTTTGGCTTCCGTTGTGCTTAAGAATATGATCCCACACCCACAATCTCCTTGCACTCTTCTTGAAAATCCGTAAGCTTTTGGACGGAGTATATCCTTAAAAATCTGGAGAAATACCATGCCGACTGCATCTGAACTCAAATCCCCTATCATCTATATCATCCTGGCGGTACTCGTCGTAATTTCCATCACCAACCTGGTTTCAAGCCGTGGTGAGAAATTGATTACCAAAGCCGATGTGCAAGAAGCCGTGGTCGAGTATGTTCGCAACAATCCGAAGGAAATTGTCGCTGGCGGATTAGATGAGTATCTTGAGCAATATTTCAAAGAACATTCAGCGGAACTTAGTGCTAAACTGGGCGAAAGTGCAACCAAAGGCATGATCCAGGGCGTTGTAACGGAATACATCAAAAATAATCCAGGCGAGATTATTGCCTCTGTGGAGACATGGCAGCGTGGCCAGATGGAGCAGGAGCAAGCAAAAGCTGCGGGTAGCATTCAAGAAAAGAAATCCGAGCTTGAGAATGATGCTTCTATTCCCGTTGCCGGCAACCCGAAAGGCGATGTGACGATCGTGGAGTTCTTCGATTATAACTGCGGTTACTGTAAGCGCGTAGTGCCAACGCTTGCGAAAATCCTGGAAGAAGACAAAAACGTGAAACTCGTGCTGCATGAGTTCCCGATCCTAAGCCCTGCGTCTGAAGTGGCGGCGAAGGCGTCGATTGCGGTGTATAAGCTCGATAAAACCAAACATTTTCAATTCCATAAAGATATGATGGCGGCGGGTCAGAAAACCGAAGACGTGCTGCTTGAAGATGCCGCGAAACTTGGTATCGATAAAGCGAAAATGAAAGAGTTGATGGCAAGCGCCGAAGTGCAGAAGGTGGTTGATGCCAGCCGTGAGCTTGGTCAATCCATCGGTGTTCGTGGAACGCCTGCCTTTGTGATTAACGGCAAGTTAATTCCTGGCGCGATTGGCGAAGAAGATTTCAAACAGCTTATTAAAGAAGCGCGCGAGAAGAAATAGTTCTTTTGGGCCAGCGGAATTTATAGTTGCAGCCCATCCATAATTCGGTGTATACACAAGGAAGTTTACTAACCCCCAAAAGGGCTTCCTTGTGTATCGCTCCCTTCGTATATTCTCCCTAGTTTCCCTAACATTTCTCGTTTCTGCATGTGCGGGGACGATAGAAAAATTGCGCAATACCGAGCCCGTCAGCTCGCCGTATCACCAAGCGCTTGCGCGGGAATATTTACGTTTGGCAGAATCAGAAGCTAAGCAATATGACTGGGTGGATTCGGAGCATTATGCAAAAAAAGGCCTTAAAGCTGCGCAAGGCGGCGTAATAGAGCCTGAACGCATTGAAGAATGGAATATCCCGGATGCCGTGCAGCCTGAGATGATGCAGGCCAGAAGCTATCTCATGAGTACAATTGATGAGCAAACCATTCGCCAGTATCCTGAACATGCAGCGCAAGCGGTCACATTATTTGATTGCTGGGTTGAGGAGCAGGAAGAAAACTGGCAACTCGATAGCATCGATTCCTGCCGCGAGGAGTTCTATAGCGTCCTTGATCAGTTGTTAGGCAAATTGACGACAGGAGCAGCCTCGAGAGATGAGCCGGTGTCACTGACCTATGTCCTTTTCTTTGACTTCGACAGCAGCAAGCTCGATAAATCCGCAAGCGGGATTTTGCAAGCAATTATCGCGGATATCAATTCGCTTAAAGGCAAGTATGAAGTCACTGCCAATGGCCATGCCGATAGGGCAGGGACGGAGGAGTATAACATGAAACTCTCCGCCAAGCGGGCAGATGTCGTGAAAAAACGGCTTTTAAAGGCTGGGATCCTGGCCGGAAGCATGCAGAGTTTTGCTTTCGGGGAAAGCGATCCTAAAGAGCCTACGCCAGACGGGGTGCGTAACCGCGCGAACCGCCGGGTGGAGATCATCGTGACGGAGCAAAACGGGCCGTCAGGCTAGGGTTCTATTGTAAAATTCGCTAGGCGAAGCCAGAAGCGGACGCTTTGCAAGTATCGCAGCTTAAGCGTACATAAGAGTACGTGAGCAGCGAAACGCAGGAAAACGACCGATGGTGGCAAGCATAGTAGAATTTAACAACAGAACCTAATAAACATTGACCTTCTGCCCGTCTGTTCTATGCTCTTGAGATTGGTAAAAGCTTAATCACAACGACTCTCCCATGACCGCATCTGCACGGCATTCTACTCCTTCAGCGCCCGTTACTTCCGTAACGCCGCTTATCGCCTTAAAAGACCTCGTCCGTGAGGATCTTGATCTTGTTAATGCACTCATTCTTGAAACCGGTGGCAGCCGAGTCCAGTTGATTCTGGATATGGCGCAGCATATCATTGCGTCGGGCGGAAAACGCCTGCGTCCGTTGCTGACCCTTGCATGCGCAAGGCTGTGTGGTTATGAGGAAAAGAAACATATCGCGCTTGCCGCAGCGGTGGAATTTATGCATACCGCGACGCTGTTGCATGATGACGTTGTCGATGGGAGCATGCTGCGCCGTGGCGCGCTTACCGCGAATAACGTATGGGGGAACCAGGCGAGCGTTTTGGTCGGGGATTTCCTGCTTGGTCAAGCCTTCCAACTGATGGTGCGTTCGGAATCGTTGCGCGTACTGGATATCCTGTCCCATGCGGCTGCGGTAATCGCAGAAGGCGAAGTAAAACAATTGGTGGCAAGCCATAGTATTGACGTCGATACCGAGACCTATATTGATATCGTCACCTCCAAAACCGCAACGCTCTTTTCCGCCGCCTGCGAAATCAGCCCTGTGCTGGCAGGCCGGCCTTTAGCCGAACAAACCGCGCTGGCGGAGTTTGGCTTAAACCTTGGGATTGCTTTCCAGATTGCTGATGATGCGCTGGATTATTCCGCGCGCCAGGAAGAGCTTGGTAAAGGTGTTGGCGATGATTTCCGCGAAGGGAAAGTGACGCTTCCGGTTATTCTGGCTTATGCTAAGGCCGGAAAAGAAGAAAAAGCGTTCTGGGAGCGCGTGATTCTGGCGGATTCCCGGGATGATGAAGAGCTTAAAACCGCGATTGCCTATATACGCGAGTCCGGTGCGCTTGAAGCAACCATGGAAGCTGCGCGGGACTATGCCGAGAACGGTCGTAAAGCGCTGGAGATGTTCCCGGATTCAGAGGTCAAAACCATATTGCTGAGTAGCATCGGTTTTGCCGTGGATAGACCGTATTAAAGTACCTATAAGAGGTAGAACGGCTGGAAGAGGTGTCATTCCCGCGGAGGCCGGAATCCACTGCCTATCTGCCTAGCAATGGATCCCCGTCTTCACGGGGATGACGACCTCTTATGGAATATCTGCCTCTTGCTGTATGGTAGGTAGGCTGGAATCAAGAACCAGATCATTACTATAAAAATATGGAATATCCACATTCACAAACTCCCCCCCGTATCCTCGTCATTGCCGGTTCCGATTCTGGCGGTGGGGCAGGGATTCAAGGTGATTCCCGTGCTATTACGGCGCTCGGCGGCTTTGCCACCACCGCCATTACCGCACTCACTGCGCAAAATACGCTCGGCGTGCAAGGAATTTACGATGTCTCGCCGAAGTTTGTGGTACAGCAGATTACCTCTGTCTTAGAGGATATCGGCGCGGATGCGATTAAAAGCGGGATGCTCCATACTGCCGAAGTGATTCATGCGGTCGCTGGCGCGATTAAGCCTTATACCGATACGATTCCCTTTGTGCTGGATCCCGTGATGGTGGCCAAAGGCGGTGCGGCGTTGCTGGAATCAGAGGCACTCCAGGCACTTGTGAAAGAATTACTTCCTCAAGCATTCCTCGTGACGCCCAATATTCCGGAAGTCGAGTTGCTCTCTGGCATGAAGGTCATGAATACGGAAACCATGATTGCAGCCGGAAAAAATATTGTTGCGCTGGGTGCGCGCAGCTGTCTTGTGAAGGGCGGGCATCTGGAAGGCGGGAATACGGTCGAAGATGTGCTGGTGACTCCTAAGGAAGTCAAAGTTTACTCACATGAACGTATCCATACGCAAAACACCCATGGGACGGGATGCACACTCGCTTCCGCGATTGCAACGGGTCTCGCACGCAAAGAGTCCCTGGAAACGGCGGTTGAGAAAGGGCGGATCTATGTGCTGCAAGCCATCCGCAATGCGCCAAAAATTGGCCATGGGCATGGGCCTTTAGGCATCGGGAAATAGATTAAACGACTGCTTTCTCCAAGCGATTTAGCACCGTAATCATCTGCCGTCCAAAATGCCGCCATCTTCCGACAGAACGCATATATGCTGGCTGGAAAATGCTTGTTTCCTCCGCGGATTCAAGTGTTGGGCTGCTGCGGTCATTATGATAACGCACCCCGTCATCCTCCCAGCCAATCCCTGTGGATTTGAACAGTGTTTGCGTGTGAGGGGTGACATCACCGGCCATATCTTCATAGCGAATTTCGGTGAGATCCAGCGAAAGATGCTGCCGGTAATAAGCATAAAGTTCTATCATCTGGCTTAAGGATTCCGCGGTTTGTTCGAGCGATGTCAGATTTACCGTAAGGTCATTCGCCGGGAAAAGTTGAGTAAAGCAATTAATGGCTACATCCTTCGGATCGCGCAGCATCACAATCACCTTAGAACGCGGGAAAAGCCGGTTAATCAGCGGCAAATGCAGCAAGTTCAGTGGCGATTTATCCACTATATGGTGACGATGCATATTCTCGCCAAACAACGCGCGCAACCGCGCACCGTAATATTGGCGTAGCTGGAGAATTGCTTCATCGGTCAGCGAAGCAATGCCTTCCGGGAAAGTAATCGGGCGGCCTAGAATGCGGGACGCATGTTGGTAAACATCATCAATAATCGGCGTTTCTTGAATCGTGATAATATCCGAAGCGCCGAAAAGCACTTGTTCTGCCAAAGAAATCCCGGATTGAATGAAACCCACCAAGAAAGTAGGCGAGGGGATACCATCTTGATAGCGGGCGGCAGTCCAGTGTTGTGCAATACCCGGCTGTAACCAGCTATGATAGCGCATAATCGTACGAGGGATGCGTGCAGAATCGCACAGTTTTGCCGAGCGGCTGCTTAAGAATGCTTCATTCGCGGCAATATAATGATCAAACGCGCGATCATAATATTCCTGTTTCTCAAGCAAACTCGCCATGTGATGCAGACACAGGGCCCGTTGTTGGGGAGTGGTTGCGGTATCAATCGCCCAGCGTAACAGTTTCTCCGCACTTGCATAATCACCCGCATGTTTGAGCAGGAAAATCCGCGGCAGGAGGAGCGCATTTTCATCGACCGCAGCCACGCGCGCTTCCTCTAACAACGCCTCAGCTTCTGCAATCCGACCAATATGAATCAGCAGTGTCGTTTTCATCACATAAGCGGGCGCGTAATCTTCTTGTAAATTGATTGCGGCTTGATATTCCAGCAGCGCTTCGGTGTAAGCTTTACGGCTGCGAAGCAGCTCCCCTAACTGGCAATGGATTGCTGGATTATGCGGCTGGCTTAAGAGTGCGCGCCGATAAGAAGCAATCGCATTATGCGTCATCCCGAGTTGCGATTGGCAATGTGCGAGCGCGAACAAGGAAAGCGGATCATGAGCGGTCTGATGAAGTGCTCGCTCGAGTAACGGCACGGCTTCATTGAAACGCCGATCGCGATACAGCATCAGGCCAAGCGACCGGTTCGCTTCTTTTAAATTCCGATTAAATAAGAGTGCTTTATAGTAACACTCCATCCCCTTTTTTTCTTTGCCCGATTGCTGGTAAATATTCCCAAGCAAACTTAATGCAAAAGGATGTTGAGGATTGAGGTATAAGGACTTTTTGCAGGCACGTTCAGCCTTGCGATAATCGCGTAGTAAGAAATAACATTGCCCCAAAATCGCATGGGTATCAGGATGTTTCTGATTTAATGTGCAGGCTTTTTTGAGTAGAACCTTTGCTTCTTGCGGCTGCTTAAGCGCTATATGCACCCGCGCCAGGCCTAACAGAAAATTTGGTTCCCGGTCATTGAGCGCAATGGCTTGTTTAAAGGCATTCACGGCCTCCGCGAGTTCTCCCGTTGCGCTCGACGCGATCCCCATTAGGTAAAAAAGATGCGGGTTAGAAGAGGCGGATTCTTCCGTGATGCGTTTTTTGCACCAATCCACGGCTTCGCGCTTTCGCCCTTGAGAGATAAGGCTTTTGACTTTGATATCATCGGGAAGCTGTTGGGTCATACTGCCCCCCTCCAAGAAGGCCGTAGAACGTTGGAAAACCCCAGTTTATCTGATTGGAAGGAGAAGGAAAAGGAATTTCTCAAGGCTTTGCAGAGATGTTGCAAAATAGGGGAATGCTGCTAATCTTATAGCCCAAACCATAATAGAAGTGAGGAACCATGCCAAGTTTCGATATCGTATGCAAAACCGACGTGCAAGAGGTTGATAATGCGGTAAATTCCGTCGTGCGGGAAATTGAGAACCGTTATGATTTCAAAGGAAGCGACTGTAAGGTAGAGTTCGACAAAAAAGGCGAAATCTCGGTTACGGCGAGCGATAATTATAAGCTGAGCGCCATACAGGATATGCTCAAAGGTCATATCACGCGCCGAAGCTTAGATCCTAAAGTGCTCGAATTTAAAGAGCCGGAGAAAGCGTTTGGCAGCAGTGTGCGCCAGAAAGTGATTATCCGTCAAGGGGTTGAGCAAGAGATTGCGAAGCAGATCGTTAAAGAAATCAAAGGCATGAAGACGAAAGTCCAAGCGTCTATCCGTGGGGATGAATTGCGTGTGGAAGGAAAGAAACGCGATGATCTTCAAGAGGTTATGCAGCTTGTGAAAAGCTTAGGGCTGGACGTGCCGTTCCAGTTTATTAATTTTAGGGATTAACAAGAGGTCGAACGACTGGTAAAGGTGTCATCCCCACGGAGGTGGGGATCCATTGTTTCTCAGGCTGGCAATAGATCCCCGTCTTCACGGGAATGACGACCTCTTGTGAAGGCTTTACCTTTTATAAGAATCTCTAAGCTGCTTTCTTCGCTACTTTTCGCTGTTCCAACGCCGCCTGAGCCGCGCTCAAACGCGCAATCGGCACACGGTACGGTGAGCAAGAAACATAATTCAGGCCCACGCGCTGGCAGAAATGTACAGATGCCGGGTTACCGCCATGCTCTCCGCAAATACCCATCTTGATATCCGGACGGGTTTTAGCGCCACGTTCCGCTGCGATTTGAATCAGCTGGCCAACGCCTTCTTCATCCAAACGCACGAACGGATCTTGCTCCAAAATCCCTTGTTCCCGGTAAGTTCCAAGGAAGGAAGCAGAATCATCACGACTGATACCAAAGGTGGTTTGCGTGAGATCATTGGTTCCAAAGCTAAAGAATTCCGCATGTTTCGCGAGTTGGTCTGCAAGCAATGCAGCACGTGGTAATTCGATCATCGTTCCGACCAAATATTCACAGGTTTTGCCCGCTTCTTTGAATACTTCTTTCGCCGTATTGTCGATCAATTCTTTCAGGATTTCCAATTCCTTCGCGCTCGCCGCAAGAGGAATCATTACCTCCGGCTTCACAGGCTTATTGGTTTCTTTAGAGACATTTACGGCCGCTTCAAAAATCGCGCGTGCTTGCATCTCATAAATTTCTGGATACGAAATCCCCAAACGGCAACCGCGGTGACCAAGCATCGGGTTTTCTTCTTTCAGCTGACGAGCGCGATGCTTCACGGCATCCAGCGTTGCACCTGCTGCTTTCGCGACTTCTGCCATATCCTGCTCAGTATGTGGCAAGAATTCATGGAGTGGTGGATCAAGCAGACGGATCGTGACCGGCAAACCCGCCATGATACGGAAAATTTCTTCAAAATCGCTGCGCTGCATTGGAAGCAGTTTAGCAAGGGCGGTTTTCCGGCCTTTTACGTCTTCCGCCATGATCATTTCGCGCACCGCAATGATACGCTCATTATCAAAGAACATATGCTCAGTACGGCACAGGCCAATGCCTTCCGCGCCGAATTTCCGGGCAGTAGAGGCATCCAGCGGAGTTTCTGCATTCGTGCGTACTTGGAGCGTACGGATTTCATCCGCCCATGTCATGAGGGTATTGAAATCGCCAGAAAGCTGAGGCTGGATCGTTGGAACGCGACCTTGAATTACTTCGCCGGTCGAGCCGTTGATCGTAATCACATCGCCTTCTCTCACTTCCACGCCACCGGCTTTGCAGATGCGCTTCGCGTAATCAACATGCAAGCCAGAAGCACCAGATACGCAGGGTTTCCCCATACCGCGTGCAACAACGGCCGCATGCGAGGTCATCCCGCCGCGAGCGGTCAAAATCCCTTGCGCCGCATGCATCCCGTGAATATCTTCAGGGCTGGTTTCAACGCGGACTAAAATTACACCTTCAGCTGCACGATGCTCAGCATCTTCCGCAGAAAATACAACAATCCCAGAAGCCGCGCCCGGGGAGGCTGGCAAGCCACGATCAAGCACGCGCTTATGCGCTTTTGGATCGAGCGTTGGGTGAAGCAATTGGTCAAGCGATGACGGATCAATCCGCGCTACAGCTTGTTCGCGCGTGATCAAGTTTTCGCCCGCCATTTCCACTGCAATACGAATCGCCGCAGGAGCAGTACGCTTCCCGTTACGCGTTTGGAGGATCCACAATTTCCGGTTCTGCACCGTAAACTCGATATCCTGCATGTCTTTATAATGGTTTTCCAGGCGCTTATAGATCGTCACCAATTCTTTATAAACATCCGGAAGGGTTTGCTCCATCGAAGGAAGTTCAGAATCACTACGTCTTTTACCTTCTTCGGTAATGGATTGCGGAGTGCGGATACCCGCCACCACATCTTCCCCTTGGGCATTAATGAGGTATTCCCCATAGAAAATATTCTCACCGGTCGAAGGATCGCGCGTGAAGGCAACGCCGGTCGCACAATCATCGCCCATGTTACCAAATACCATCGATTGTACGTTGACGGCAGTGCCCCAGCTTGCTGGGATATCTTGCAGTTTCCGGTAGGTAATCGCGCGGGCATTCATCCACGAATCGAATACTGCGCCAATCGCGCCCCAGAGTTGCTCTTCCACATCTTGTGGGAAAGGACGACCGAGTTCTTCTTGCACTTTTGCTTTAAATGAATTCACGAGATCACGCAAATCTTCGGCATTCAAATCGGTATCCGAACGGACGCCTTTATCCTGTTTTTTCATATCCAGCATTTCTTCGAAATGGTAATGGTCAATGCCCAATACCACGTCGGAATACATCTGGATAAAGCGACGGTAGCTATCAAATGCAAAGCGCGCATTATTGCTTTTCGCAGCTAAGCCTTCGACAGTTTTATCATTAAGGCCCAAATTCAGGACAGTATCCATCATCCCTGGCATCGATGCACGTGCACCCGAACGAACAGAAACGAGGAGTGGATTCGCCGCATCACCAAAGTTACGGCCAAGCTTTTTCTCGATCTTCGAGAGAGCCGATTTCACCTGGTCTTTCAAGCCGTCAGGGTACTTTTTCTGATGGTCATAGTACGATGTGCAGACTTCCGTCGTAATCGTAAAACCCGGAGGAACGGGAAGCCCAAGCGAGCTCATTTCCGCAAGATTTGCGCCTTTGCCTCCAAGGAGGTTACGCATTTCCACTTTGCCTTCCGCGGTGCCATCACCGAAGCTATATACCCACTGATTCATGTACGCTACACCCATAGGATTTGCTTTTATTTTTAATGCTCTAGACCGTTTAACCCGTGCCAATAGGCCGCTGGAGCATAGGCGAAGCAGGTGTTTTTTTCAAGGGTAAAGTTGGGGTAGGTGTGGGTGAGTGGCTTTCCGGTATATTTGTACATTCGGATGTATCATAATTTCTGGTTGAAATATGGGTATTAATATGGTTTTACAGTCTATTATTGGTATTCATTTATAAATAAATACATAAACTGTCATATTTCTGTCATATAGAATTGGCATACAAGAAAGCTAGGTTTTCTGCGGGGGAGGTGGAGGAAGCGTAACGATAGGTTATGAATTATGAAAAATACTTCTGAAATACGTCCAACTCGTCATAACAGCCCTAAATTACAGGATATAGTTTTTTCTAAAGCTTACGACTTAGGGGGAGCCGCTGGTGTAGGAGTAACTGCGCGTGCTTCGGTATTGGCGCTAACAACGCCCACACGCTACTTGCAAATGTTATTTTCTATTCGATCATGGAATGAATCAATGCAATGGGTAAGGGAAACGTCTAAGAATCCGTTGGATTTCGTTAAAAAACTATACTCTATAGCGCCACAATTTACGGTCCGTCAGCTAGGTATCAGCGCCATCTCGCCTGCTACGAAAGCGGCACTCATAGATCAAGATTATAAAACATGTGGGGTGGTAGCTGCAACAATAGAAACTGCAACAGCAGGTATAATTGAAGCAAAAGAGTTGCAAACAGCGAAAGAAGGTTTGGGAGAATCTATTAGCAAGTCATTTATTAAGAATTTTGCACGTGTATCGCCACTTTTTTGGTTGCGAAATGCTTTTCTTGCAACTCCAGGATTTTATATGAGTGAAAAAGGATGGAGCAGGGACCAAGCAGCTGCTGGAACTCTAGCTTTAGCAGCATTAAGCGTACTGCTCGATGGTCCAATAGCTAATATTTTGGGAACTAATAAAAGCATATTTTCTGCGTATAAGGATTGGTTAGGAGGAAAAGTAAATAGATGTTTGCCTGCAGCCATTGCTGCAAGAACGCTTGTCGTAGCCGTGCATTCTGGTACTAGTATTGCAGCACTGAATTGGTTAAAAGAGCAAAAGGATACTCAAAATAAGAATACTCAAGAACGTGATATTCCAGAACACGTTACTCCTGTAAAAAAAGAAAAAGCTACTTCTAGAGAACCCCTGGACTTAGTAATAGGGATACGCGACTATGTATGGCAAGAGCGTATTAAGACAGAAAGGTCACAAGCGTTACCTACGCTCGGAGCTGCTTTGAAAGAAACGTCACAGCCGCCTCAAGTCCCATCCCATCAATCCCGTGTCCAAGCCCGGGCCGCTGATGAGTCTCAAGGGAAAGACCGGGCAGAACTTTAAGCGTAGCCTCGGCGGCTTGCATGGCGGCAAAAGGAACAACACTATCCATGTCGCCATGAATCAGGCAAATCGGCGGGGAGGAGCGTCTCGCCGTTTGTACGCTTTTCGGATCGACCAGCATACCAGAGAAACCGACAATACCTGCGAGCGGTTTGCTCCGACGAAGGCCGGTATACAGCGCCATCATTGTACCTTGTGAAAATCCAACAATAGAAAGATTTTCTTCGTGTATATCAAAACGTTCAAGAAGAGAGTTAATGTAATTATCGAGAATAGGGTGCGCCTCTTCAACGCCCCTAATAACATTTTCTTCACTCCGATCCAGCAAGCTGAACCATTGATAGCCATAAGGCGCCATATCGCAAGGAAATGGGGCATTTGGCGAAACAAAATGTGTATCTGGGAAAAGGGGCTGCATCTCGGAGCCTAATTCAATCAGGTCATTCCCATCCGCGCCTAAACCATGAAGGAAAAGGATAACATGTTTCGCCTTTTTACCGGAGAGTGGGGGAATTTCAGGGCCAAAGAGTGACATACAAAACCTAAGACTGCTTTCTTTTTCGTTTTTCGATTTGTGCAATTGCCCGATCAATTTGCTTCCCGTAAAGCGCATTATATTTCTGCAACTGCTCTTGGTAATCCCTAAGCTGCTGGATAATATCCATGCCGTTTAAGTTTTGCGACGGTTCGGGAGTAGATTGTTCATCTTGTATCAGCAGCTGAGAAAGCGCCGTGATGATATCGTCATAGACACGATCTCCATGCCGCAATCCCCGCAAGAACTCGAGTTCTTCCTCAGCGAAAGATTCCAGCTTTCCTTTATAATTGATAATGGCTTGTAGGCCAAACCATTCGGGCGTGGCGGTCGTATAGAGGTTTGTGTATTGGCTGCCCTGGCGACGCTGGATGGTGACAAATTCATCCCATGCGGCGCGAAGTGCTCGATAATTCACGCTATTGCGGATCGTTTGCGCCATTTCCAGTAATCCCTCATAGGAAGGGCGGAACCAATGGAAAGATTTTTTATGGTGCAATCGGGTAGGTTGTTCGATCGTATCATCATCTGCAATAGCGGGATAAAGGCTTTCCATGGAAACCATTGTTAGCTCTTCTTTTTCCGTTTGGCGGTCGATTTTTTTGCGCTTGCTTTTGGCTTTGGTTTCACGCTTGCTTTTACCGCAGGTTTGCCTTCTTTATCGCGAAGCAGCTTATACACAATACTGTCTTTGAGTGCATTATACGAAGCATCAATGACGTTCGCGGATACGCCAACGGTTGACCAGCGTTTGCCGTCAGAATCTTCGGTTTCGATCAATACCCGCGTGATCGCACGACTGCCTTCACCGGGAGTAAGGATGCGCACTTTATAATCAACAAGCTTAATTTCTTTCACGCGGGGGAAGGTGTCGGAAAGCGCTTTGCGCAACACTGCATCGAGTGCATTCACCGGACCATTTCCTTCCGCCACACTCATAAATAAGCGCTCGCCAACCATGATTTTAGCGGTGGCTTCAGAAAGTGTAATCAGCTCGCCCTTCGCATTCCAGCGGCGTTCGTCGATCACGCGGAAGCTTCGGAGATCAAAGAATTCTGGGACGGAGCTTAAGCTTTTGCGTGCAAGCAATTCGAGGCTCGCATCGGCGCTGTCATATGCAAAGCCGTGGCTTTCGCGCTCTTTGATTTCCTCAACTAAGCCGCTGATTTTTTCTTTGGAATAAGACTTCACATCCATCCCAATTTCTTCTAAGCGAGCGATGATGTTCGAGCGCCCAGATTGGTTGGAAACCAAGATCGTACGGGCATTCCCAACCAAAGCAGGATCGATATGCTCATAAGATGAGGTGTATTTCTGCATCGCTGAAACATGCAATCCGCCTTTATGCGCAAATGCAGCACTTCCAACATAAGGGCTAAACGCATCGGACGGGCGGTTTAAGCGCTCATCGAGTGAGCGGGAAATCTTCACGAGTTGCTTTAAGTTTTTTTCGCTAACATTTGTACTATAACCCATTTTCAGCATCAGGTTTGGGATAATGGTGACGAGGTTTGCATTTCCGCAGCGCTCACCCAAACCGTTCAATGTCCCTTGGATTTGGCGCACACCGGCTTTAACCGCAGTCAAACTATTCGCAACTGCGTTACCGGTATCGTTATGGCAATGGACCCCTAAATGGCTACCTGGCACAAATTCTTGCACTTTGCGGACAATTGCCTCGATTTCAAACGGCAATGTCCCGCCATTTGTATCGCAAAGCACCACCCAGCGCGCACCGTTTTCATACGCCGTTTTGACGCATTTAAGTGAAAATTCCGGATTTGCCTTAAATCCATCAAAGAAATGCTCCGCATCAAACAGAGCTTCACGCTTCTTTTTGGTGACATAGGCGATCGTCTCGCCAATCATTTTTAAATTCTCGGCTTCCGAAACATTAAGCGTTTCTTTCACATGGAATTCTGATGTTTTTCCGACTAAACACAAAGTGCCCACTCCAGTATTAAGGAGTGCATTTAAGCCAGGATCATTTTCGGCGCTGGTGGAGGCGCGACGCGTCATCCCAAAAGCCGTAAGGCGTGCAGATTCCAGGGTAGGCGGGTTCGCATAGAAAGCATCATCGGTGGGATTTGCACCTGGCCATCCGCCTTCGACATAATCAATGCCAATTTGGTCCAATTGGAACGCGATATCTTGCTTATCAATAGGCGAAAAATCGACCCCATAGGTCTGTGCGCCATCGCGCAAAGTGCTGTCGTAGAGATAGACGCGTTCGGTCATATGGATATCTTTAGTGTTTGTTTCTGCATACCTTTGTACTGCCTATAGAAAAAAATGCAAGTTTTTCGATTCCTTCTAGCATCTTTAACCCTTTCATCGTATAGTTGAAATCCACTTTTTCGAATATTGCACAGCGGGATAATACAGGATGTATCAAAATAGATGACACAGGTTAACGAACTTCCGGATGTGGTGATACTGATTGCAGCGGCGGTATTTATCGTCGCGCTTTTCAAGCGCCTAAATCTTAGCCCGGTGCTGGGTTATCTCGTTGCGGGTGCTGCAATTGGGGAATTCGGATTCAATTACGTTTCCTCTGCCGATGTGCATGTTTTAGCGGAATTCGGGATCGTTTTCCTTCTGTTCAGTATCGGGATTGAGCTCACTTTCGAGCGTCTGATGGCCATGCGAAGGCAGGTCTTTGGTTTTGGTTCCCTCCAGCTTTTTATTACTGCGTTTGCGATCGGTTTTGTCGCGTGGAAATTAAATATGGATATCCCTACTGCCATTGTGATTGGCGGCGGCCTGGCGTTATCCTCAACCGCAATCGTACTTCGGGTATTAGGGGACCAGGGACAGTCCTCATCGCAAGTGGGACGTTTATCCCTGGCGGTGTTGCTCTTGCAGGATTTTGCGGTCGTTCCACTCCTTGTATTAGTACCACTCCTGGCTCAGCATCATGAACAAATTGGGGTGGCGCTTAGCCTTGCAGTTGGTAAGGCGATTATCGCGCTTCTGATTATTTTTGTCGCGGGGCGGATCCTCTTGCGGCCGCTGTTTAAAGTGATTGTGGCGATTAAAAGTGAAGAATTATTCATCGCGACTACGTTATTTATCGTGTTGGGCGCTTCGCTGGCGACGGAATATTTCGGCCTGTCGCTCGCACTTGGAGCTTTCATCGCAGGGCTTTTGGTGGCTGAGACGCAATACCATTTACAAGTGGAAGAAAGCATCCGCCCGTTCAAGGGATTGTTGATGGGACTGTTTTTCATGTCGGTGGGCATGACGATCGACTTGCGGACTGTATGGGAAAATCTTTCGACAATCCTCCTTCTTTCCTTTGGGCTAATTCTCCTAAAAGGCCTGATCCTGGTGGGCTTATGCAAAATTTTCCGCTTCGGGATTGGGCAATCCGTTCAATCCGGATTATTGCTCGCGCAGGGGGGGGAATTTGCGTTCATTTTATTTAATCTTGCAAACCAACAGGCGTTGCTGTCCGATAGTATAGCCCAGACGTTGCTGCTTGTGGTAACGCTCACCATGGCGCTGACGCCGCTCCTCGCGCTCATCGGCTTACGGTTTGCGGAGCGATTTGAGATATCGGATACTGATCCTGAAAAAGCACGCAAACATACCCGCGATATCAGCCGTCATGTGATTATCTGTGGACTGGGGCGAGTCGGGAAAATGGTGGCGCGGATGCTCTCGCATCTGAAGCTGCATTATATTGTGATTGACCTGAACATGGAGCGGGTGAAAGAAGGACGGCGGGAAGGTTTTCCGGTATTTCGGGGCGATTCCACGCGTTACGATACGCTTGAGAAAGTGGGGTTGGAACGTGCCAGCGCGATCATCATTACGATTGATAACGAAGTGACAATTGAACGGATCGTGAAAAAAATCCGCGAGCATTCGCCCAAGATTCCGATTACAGTGCGGGCGAAGGATCTCGTACGCTCGAAGAAATTAGTCGCCGCAGGTGCGAGCGGAGTCGTCCCGGAGACCTACGAAACAGGACTTCAGCTTGGCGGTGCACTCTTAAAATCCATCGGGATGAGCGAGTTTGATATCAGTCGCCTGAAGAATCAGTTCCGCGCAGGAAATTACACGTGGGCGAAGGATATTTCGGAATCCCAAGAGGTGATGACCGCGGAAGAAATTTCCGGGAATTATTTAGGCATTGCGTATATGCCTGTGGATATGAAGCTGGATGTGGCGCGGACGGATGAGGAGAATGGAGACGAGGAGCGGGCGGGTTAGTATTTAACGAGGTAGAGGATTCACAAGAGGTGTCATCCTCACTTTGGCTAAGGATCCACTGCCAGGTGATTAAACAATGGATTCCCGTCTGCACGGGAATGACGACCTCTTCCTGCCGTTCTACTAGAGCTAACCCACCTTCACCAGCACGTGTTTCTTTTTGCCAGCAGAGAGTTTGATAATCCCTTCACCGTCCAAATCGGCTAGCGTAATACTTTGCGTTTCTTCGACGATTTTGGCATCATTTATTTTTGCCCCGCCACCACGAATCAAACGACGCGCTTCACCGCCTGATGTGGCAAGGTCTGCGCGATGGAAAAGCATAAAAGCCTGAATGCCGGCTTCAAGTTCTGCTTTAGCAATCGTGAGTACGGGAAGATCATCCCCAATTCCGCCTTGCTCAAATGTTTTGCGCGCGGTTTCTTCTGCATGTTCCGCCGCTTCGCGACCATGACAAAGCGCAGTGGCTTCCGTCGCAAGGCGCTTTTTCACATCATTAATGGCGTTGCCTTCAAGCCGCTCAAGGTGCTCGATTTCTTCTAAAGAAAGTTCAGTAAATAGGCGCAAGAAACGGGCAACATCGGCATCTTCGGTATTGCGCCAGAATTGCCAATAATCGTAAGGCGAAAGCCGATCCGGATTAAGCCAAATAGCACCGCTTGCGGTTTTCCCCATCTTCGCACCGCTGGAAGTCGTCAGCAGCGGAGTGGTCAGGCCGAAAAGTTCTTTGCCACCTAAGCGGCGGTTTAGCTCAACGCCATTGATAATATTGCCCCACTGGTCCGAACCACCGATTTGCACGCGGCATTGATGGCGCTTATACAGTTCGGTGAAGTCGTACGCTTGCAGGAGCATGTAATTAAATTCGAGGAAACTCAAGCTTTGCTCGCGCTCTAACCGCAGACGGACGCTATCGAAGGTGAGCATCCGGTTGATCGAAAAATGTGGGCCGATATCCCGCAGGAAGTCGATATAGTTTATGCCAAGTAGCCAATCGGCATTATCCACTAATATCGCATCGGTTGGGCCATTTCCAAAGGTGAGGAAGCGCTCAAAAATTTTGCGAATGCCTTGTTTGTTGCGCTCAATAATTTCGGGAGTCAGAAGCTGCCGTGCTTCGTCTTTACCCGATGGGTCGCCCACGCGCGTGGTGCCGCCGCCGAGTAATACAATCGGCTTGTGACCGCATTTTTGCAGCCAGCGCAGAATCATAATTTGGATCAGGCTGCCCACATGGAGCGAATCTGCCGTACAATCAAACCCGATATAAATTGGTTGCGGCTTGGAAGCCAGCAGGGATTCCAGCCCGGATTCATCCGTGCATTGATGAAGGTAGCCCCGTTGTTTGAAGAGGGATAAGAAAGACGGCAAGGCGGTCATAGTGATGCCTAGAATGGGATCTCGTCATCCAGTTCCGGCTCAGGAACAGACTGCTTACGGCTGCTGCCACCGCTGGATCTAGCAGGCGAAGAATCAAAAGACCCGGTGGTTTGCCCAAATGCGGGTGCGGAATCATAATTATCCGATCCGCTGTCTTGGTAACTGCCACCGCTGCCGCCTTTGCTATCGAGCATGGTAAGTGATCCGCCAAAACCTTGGAGAACGACTTCCGTCGAGAAACGTTCCTGCCCTTGTTGATCCGTCCATTTGCGGGTTTGAAGTGCGCCTTCGATATAGACTTTAGCGCCTTTCTTCAGGTAATTTTTTGCTACGCCCACCAGGCCATCGTTGAAAATTACAACGCGATGCCACTCCGTTTTTTCTTTGCGTTCGCCGCTGGATTTATCTTTCCATGTATCTGATGTTGCGATTGTGAGATTGGCAATCTCTCTGCCATCTTGTGTCGAACGGATTTCAGGATCTTTGCCCAAATTTCCAACGAGAATCACTTTATTAACGCTTCCTGCCATAACTGCTCCCTATTAAGGTGTGAATTAATGATGAGAAGGAGCATAAGAGGAAAGTAAAAATAATGCCAGTATAAAGTTGTGCCAACGTAGAAAAACAGCAGCCTCTGAGATTAGCGCTTGCCATCGGAAATGGCGGATTCTATAGCTAAATAGGAATACTCAAGTCACCCAATCGTGTCTTAAACAACAGTAGGAAGCTACCATGAAACAGGCTAATCGTATTGCAACCCTCTTACAGCAAGGGCCACGGACTTATAGTGCTGCCGCATCAAGAAAGGAGAGCAAGGACCGAGTTTTTTTAACACTCGTGAACCGTGATGCATTGCAAACGGAAGAGCCAGTCTCGTTAGAAGCCGCTCTTGCCCTTCATAAAGCTGTCGTGGAATCGCAACGAAAATGGAATGAGAAGCCACGTTACGAACCCGTATCGTTTGTGAATCCTAAACTGGTACCTCAGGCTAAACACAGCAAAGAGGTGATAAGCGCGTTGAAAAAGGATCCGCTCACGGCAAACACGAACCCTATTGTTTTGGTAATGAATAAGAAAGGCGCGCTTGATGCAAAAGAAGAAGACGTTAGGAAAATATCGATAGTGCTTGCACCTGAGGATTCGGCAGAGTTTATCGCAAAAAATATGGGCACAAACTATAAAGCGATGTTGGATGTAAATGATGAAATTATCAAAATTGCAGCGGATTCTGGCATAGAGGTAGAGGGCTATATTTCAACCTGTAATGAGGATCCCTATACCAAAAAAGAGATAAACCCCTACGGTGTAATAGACTTGCTTCACTGGTTGGGTGATCGAGGCGTCTCTATGAGGAAAATAAGTGATACTACGGGAATGGCGACGCCAGGGAAGATCGCGACATTACTGGATTTAGCTCGAAAAAATGGAATTCCGTTTAATGAATTGGCGCTCCACATCCATGATACCAATGGTTCGGGGGTAACGAATGCATTAGTTGGCTATGATATGGGAATTCGGCATTTTGATGTGGCGACGGGAGGGCTAGGAAAATGTCCATTCGCGCCAGGAGCAAAGGGTAATCTTGCAGCGGAAGATTTGATATATACCCTTGAGAATATGGGGATATACACAGGAACAGATTTAAGAACAATTTATAAAGCAAGTGCTGATATCCATAAGGTATTGGGTAAAACACCTACATCAACAATTTTTGCGCATATTGCCAGCATAACACCGGAAGAGCAGGAAGCATTTTTCCAGAAATTTGAAGCGCTACAGGAACAAAATCACCGGAAATCCCTGGGTATTTCGGCCAAGGTTGGGAATTCACTGAAGATCTAAAAGGATGAGGAGCGAAAAGCTCCTAATAAGCCCTCCGCAAAGGCTTTCGCCTCAAAGGGGCGGAGGTCATTGATGGATTCGCCTACACCAATCGCGTGGATGGGCAAGCCAAATTCTTTTGCTAAACCTACGACCACACCGCCTTTAGCCGTGCCATCGAGCTTGGTGATAATAAGTCCAGAGAGGGCGGCTGCTTCTTTAAATGTCCGCACCTGGCTATGCGCATTTTGCCCCGTAGTGGCATCGAGCACGAGCACCGTATCATGCGGAGCATTTACATCAAGTTTGGTCAGTACCCGTATGATTTTATTAAGTTCTTGCATGAGGTTGGTTTTGTTGTGAAGCCGTCCTGCGGTATCAATCAGGAGGATATCCACCCCGTTCGCTTTGGCTTGCTCTAAGGCCGTATACGCCACGCTTGCGGGATCAGCATTTTCAGTCCCTTGAATAAGCGGCGTATCACTCCGCTTCGCCCATACGGCAAGTTGCTCGACCGCAGCGGCGCGGAAGGTATCGCACGCCGCGATCATGACCTTTTTGCCCTCTTCGGTATAGAGCTTCGCGAGCTTTCCAATAGTCGTGGTTTTGCCGTTCCCATTCACGCCGCACACGAGAATCACATGCGGTTTGTGACTGGTATCAATCCTCAAAGGAAGCGCCACAGGGGCAAGTACAGCTTCGATATGTTGGCTCACCACCGCTTTGACTTCTTCAGGCGAAATATCTTTATCCAGCCGAGTTCGCTTAAGTTCTGCGATAATCTCAGCGGAGGTTTTCACGCCCATATCGGAGATAATCAGTAACTCTTCTAAAGCATCCAGCGCTTCCTGATCGAGCTTGCGTTTGGTGAAGATGTCCGAAATCCCGCCCGTAATATTAGACGAGGTTTTGCTTAACCCCCCCTTAAGGCGCTCAAGCCAGCTTAAAGAAGGCTCAGCAGCAGGAGCGGCGGGAGCAAGTTCCGACTCTTTCTTTTTAAAAAACCAGCTCATTACACCAACACCTTTCCGGTCAGTACACCGTTTTCAACTCCGGTTATTTTGCAGCGGGTAAGGGTGCCTGCGGGTAGATTTTCGTCAAACTTCACCTGGAGGAAATCCGCGAGTCTTCCAATATTATCCTGCTCGATTATCACTTCCTGCTTCGTCCCGATTCGCGATAGTAAGAGGCTAGCGAGTTCTTCTTCCCCTGCTTGGCGAAGCTGTGCTGCGCGTTCTTTGCGGACGTTCAAAGGTAACTGCGGCATCTTCGCTGCGGGAGTTCCGTCGCGCTCGGAATAAGGGAATACATGCAAAAACACGAGGCCGGTTTCTTTAACCAGATTCAAGGTGTTGGCGAACATCTCATCGGTTTCGGTCGGGAAGCCCGCAATGATATCCGCGCCAAAGGTCATGCCGGGGCGAAGTGTTCGGACCAAGTTACAGAACGCCACCACTTCTTCGCGTGTATGCCGGCGCTTCATGCGCTTTAAAATCATATTATCACCCGCCTGGAGGCTGATATGCATATAAGGCATCAGGCGGGGTTCATTCGCTATGAGCTCGAGCAAATCATCATCAATTTCTGCAACATCAATCGAGGAAAGGCGAAGGCGTGGAAGCTCTGGGATCAGCGCCAGCAGCCGCTTCATCATCTGGCCAAGATTCGGTTTTCCGGGAAGATCGCTCCCGTAATCGCTGATATCGACTCCCGTGAGCACGACTTCTTTATAGCCTTGCTCCACGAGCAAACGGACTTGCGCGACAATTTCGCCCATCGGTACGGAACGGCTATTACCGCGGCCATAAGGAATAATGCAGAAAGTGCAACGGTGGTTACAGCCATTTTGCACCTGAACAAAGGCGCGCGTCCTGCCTTCAAAGCTACTGACCATATGGGACGCAGTCTCGGTGACGGACATAATATCATTCACCTGGATTAGCGCATGGCTATCATCGGGGCGCAGCAGGGAGTCGCTGTTGGCGGGCGTTTGGTAATGTTTTGTATGGAATTTTTCTTCATTCCCCAAAACGACGTCAACTTCTTTCATCGAAGCGTAATGTTCTGGGCGAATTTGGGCAGCGCATCCGGTGACAACAATACGCACATCGGGCCGTTCGCGGCGGGTCTTACGAATTGCTTTGGCAAGGTCACGCTCAGCCTGTTGCGTTACCGCGCAGCTGTTAAACACGACGGTGGGCTGTTCCTGGCCGGAATCGTCCAATGCCTTACGGATCACCTCGCTTTCGTAGGTGTTCAGACGGCAGCCAAAGGTGATGATATCGTGCTTACTCATGGGCGGAAATTACAGTAAAACCGGGCAAATGGCTAGGGGTTTGTTTGGAGTATATAGAGAAGTTAGTTCAGAAGGTAAAATAACCAGAAGAGGTCGTCATCCCCGTGTAGGCGGGAATCCATTGCCTGTCCGTTTACTTATAGCTTAGCAGTGGATTCCCACCTTCGTGGGAATGACGAGCTTGTGCGGTACGACTAGCTCTTGCTTTAAATGTAAAAGCCTTAAGTCCCTAAAACCATTGACAACCCCTGAAAAATGCCGCAAAATCTCACACTCCTTTTGCATAAAAAGGTGAAATTTGTAGCGATTTATCCGAAGGATAGCCACTGTGATCACACCAGTATTGCCGGTTTATGGGCGCAGCCCTCTATGTTTTGAACGCGGGGAAGGGGTTTACCTTTATACTCCGAGCGGTGAGAAATACCTTGATTTTGCGGCAGGTATTGCCGTGAATGCCCTGGGGCATAATCACCCTAAGCTGGTTAAGGCATTGAAAGACCAGGCAGATAAGATTTGGCATGTCTCTAACTTATACACGATCCCGGATCTCGACCGCCTAGGCAAACGTTTTGTGGAAAAGACCTTCGCGGATACCGTATTTTTTTGCAATTCCGGCACGGAAGCCGTGGAATGCGGCATTAAAATGCTTCGTAAATACCACGATGATACCGGAAACCCGGATAAATTCCGCATCATTACCTTCCAAGGTGCCTTCCATGGACGCACGATGGCGGCGATTTCCGCAAGCAACCGGGCACGCGTGATGGATGGTTTTGGCCCGGCACTCGAAGGATTTGATAACGTTCCGTTTGGTGATATTGAGGCCGTCAAAAAGGCGATTACGCCAGAGACCGGTGGCATCCTGATTGAGCCAATCCAAGGGGAGGGCGGTATTCGCCCTGCGGACCAGAAATTTCTTGAGGGCTTGCGCGCGATCTGCGATGAGCAAGGCCTATTATTGTTCTATGACGAAGTCCAATGCGGCATGGGTCGGACCGGGACGCTGTTCGCTTATGAACTTTATGGTGTGAAGCCGGATATTATGGCCGTAGCAAAAGGCATTGGTGGTGGATTCCCGCTCGGTGCTTGCTTTGCGACTGAGAAAGCGGCCATCGGCATGAAACAAGGAACCCATGGCTCGACCTATGGCGGAAATCCACTCGCGATGGCGGTGGGCAATGCGGTACTCGATGTGGTGTTGGAGAAGGGATTCTTAGAGTCCGTGAAAGAGAAAGCGGACTATTTATATAAGCAACTTGCGACGACCAACTTCCCCGATGTGGTGGAAGAAATCCGTGGGCGTGGGCTGATTACCGGAATTAAATTCCGTTCCGATATCGATGCGAAGGAAGTCGTGGAAGCGCTTCGGAATGAGAAAATGCTGACCGTTCCTGCGGGCGATAACGTGATTCGCCTGCTGCCTCCGCTGATCCTCGAGAAGTCTCATATCGATGAAGCGGTTGGGATTTTGCGGAAAGTCTTGCAGCGTTATGCGGATAAGAAAAAAGCAGGCTGATAGCAAGAGGTAGAAGCCCCCCCAAGAGGTGTCATTCCCGTGTAGACGGGAATCCATTGCCAAAAATTCAAGTGGCAATCTAGTAGGAATAATTGAGGAACAGTGGATTCCCGCCTCCGCGGGAATGACCTCATTTGGAGGTTCTACCTCTTACCAAAAGAAACTAAATGAGGGAAAATACGTGAACCATTTTTTGGACATACATACGCTATCCTATAAGGACCTTCGGGCGATCCTCGACCGTGCGCATGCCTTAAAGAATTCGCAGAAATCTGGAGATGCCAAACCGTTCCTCGCAGGTAAACAACTTGCGATGATTTTTGAAAAACCATCCACCCGTACACGCGTTTCGTTTCAAGTGGGGATCAGCCAGCTCGGTGGTAATGCGGTGTTGCTCGATAGCCAGACAAGTCAGTTAGGTCGTGGCGAGACGATCGCCGATAGCGCACGCGTATTGTCGCGTTATGTGGATCTCATCATGATCCGCTGCTTTGCGCATAAGACGCTGCTCGAACTTGCGAAATATGCGACCGTCCCTGTAATTAATGGCCTCACCGATGCAAGTCATCCTTGCCAAATTTTGGCCGATATCCAAACGATCGAAGAACATCGTGGCGCAATCGAAGGCAAAACCGTTGCCTGGATTGGTGATGGAAATAATGTCTGCCATTCCTGGATTCATGCCGCAGCGCAGCTTAAATTCCGTCTGCAAATCGCAACGCCGGAAGGCCTGAAACCTTCAGCCGATGTCCTTGCGTGGGCGAAGGCACAAAATGCCGATGTGCATCTGACGCATGATCCTAAGCAAGCCGTTAAAGATGCCATTGCAGTCAATACGGATTGCTGGGTCTCGATGGGAGATAAAGATGCGGATCAGCGCCATAAAATGCTAGCACCTTACCAGGTGACCGAAAGCTTGATGGGTTTGGCCGCGAAGGATGCATTATTCCTCCACTGCCTGCCTGCGCATCGCGGCGAAGAAATGACGGATGGCGTGATTGATGGCCCGCAATCAGTAATCTTCGATGAAGCAGAAAACCGCCTCCATGCGCAGAAGGCGGTGATGCTGTGGTGTGCGGGAAGATAGCTCCTTACTGCTTAGAAATTCCCTGCTGTTTCTCTCCCTTGCTTTCGGTGCGGATTGCCCAGCTTCCCGTTTGCGTTGGTTCTTTTGCTGCCGCAGGTTTCTGTTTCTGGATAGCTTCTATTTGCTTGCGCAATACCAATGGAAAGAAAACAAGATAAGTATTATTGCCTTGGTTATGATCAGGCAGGGTAATAACATTCTCATCCAGCGCCTGAATTGCCTCTAATTGCTTTGGGCTGAGTTCTTTAAGCCTTACTTTTTCAAACTTTACTGATTTGCGTCTCGGATGATCAAATTTATCAGCACGAATCTGAAGTTCGCGTGATGTTTCATGATCGGAGAAGCGAATAGAAGGAATAACTCTGTCTAGATGTTTATCGAGTTTTGAGAAATCATAAAAATCAGGCACAGATATCTGTGTGATTTTGGAGCAATCAGAATTGGTTCCAAGAACTGTCTGATTGGGATCATAGCATAAATCAACATACTCGGTGCTAACAGGTATTTTTAAGAATTCTGGCGTATCAGCGGCATCAGAGAATTTCTTTTTCGCTGCAATGATATCTTGTTTGCTATCCTCAAGGCTAAGAGGAGTAAAACGCGGAATACAGTTGATTACATCGATATCAATTTCTTTGTGTTGTTTTGCATAGCGTGCCAGACGTTCAACATGAACAGGTCCAAAATTAAACAAAAGAATAAGGCCATTTTGGCGATCTTCTTGGAATTGAGAGTATAATTTAGCAAGCTGGTCTGCCATATAGGATATCCGGCGGTTCTCAGACTGAAGATAAAATTGATTTAATTCAGGGCAATCTTCATGGAAATAATCAAATGACAAAGAATGTTTTGTGGCTATGGCATTTCTTTCTTCTGACCAATTAGGACATTCAAAAGGAAGTGCGGTAATATTATTCTGAATAAGATAGGTATATAAAGCAAATCCCTCATTACTGCCAATGTGCTTATTAAGAGCCTTTTGTTTCTCGTCATTAGATGCAGAGCTCTTTAATAATTTTTCTCTTTCTAAAAGTAGATAGGATATGCGCTCAGACATAGAAACAACTTCTATACTGCCCTCATACCCGCATGCCACTTTTACCCCATTATCTACACATCGTTTTACGAAATTAGATGCAGCAACAAAGGCTGCTGGGTCTGTGTGGGATTGTCCTAGCAGTAATACTTTAACTTTGGCCATATTTCTTCCTCTTTTGTAGTGATAAAACATGCTAAACTATAAAGATATTATACTTTTGTGTAAACAACTTTATGATGTATTGGTGGGAAAAAGCGTTAATCTTCTTGCACCTAGCACACAATCTGTTACAGATAGGGTCGTTCACCTTAAACATCATTTGGAGGCTTAAAAATGCGTAAATGGCTCTTGGCGTTATGTATGGCATTGGCATTGGGTAATCAGGCATTCGCAGAAGGCGAAAAAGCGGAAGCTTCGAAGACGGAAAGTGCAGAAGTGGTAAGCGCGCCGGCACCGGCAGCTACCAAAAGTAATAACCTCATGTTTACTACGGCGAAATATGCCTATGTGTATGATTCTACGACCGGCGTTGCGCTATTGAGCAAGAGTGGTGATGAGGCTGTGCCTCCTTCTTCTATGAGTAAAATCATGACGCTTTATATCCTCTTTGATCGCTTGAAAAAGGGCGATTTGAAACTCGATGATACCTTCCTCATTAACGAAACCGCTTGGAGCAAGCAGGGCTCGAAGATGTTCGTGAAGCTCAATGATTTGGTGAAAATCGAAGACCTTCTTCGCGGGATTGCGATCCAATCGGGCAATGATGCATGTATCGCGGTAGCCGAAGGGATTGCCGGAAGTGAAGATGCCTTTGTTCGCCTGATGAACCAGAAGGCGCAGGAATTAGGCCTAAAGAATAGCCACTTCGTGAATGCAACCGGTTGGCCGGATGAAGGGCATGTGATGTCCGCGCATGATCTGGCAATCCTGGCGGATCACCTAATCAATGATTTCCCAGATTATTACCATTATTTCGCGGAGAAAGAGTTCGTATTTAATGGCATACACCAGCATAACCGTAACCTTTTGCTTGGCAGGGCTGATCTCGGTGTGGATGGTTTGAAAACCGGACATACGGAGATTGCGGGCTACGGCATTGTGGTTTCTGCAAAGCAAGGTGATGACAGAATCATCGTAGTGCTTAATGGTATGACAAGTGAGAAAGAGCGTGCTATGGAAGCTGAGCGCCTGGTGCGCCATGTCTTTAGGAACTTCGAGCGCGCCAAGCTGCTGAAGGCTGGCCAGGTGGTAGATAAGGCAGAAGTATGGTTCGGCCAAGAAAATGAAGTGTCCCTCACGGTCGATAAGGACATCGTGGCGACCCTACCGGTTGGTTGGCAGAAGCATACCGAATTTAAAGTAAAATATGATGGACCATTGACGGCTCCTTTGAAGAAAGGGGATAAAGTGGCGACATTGATTGTTACCCCAACCGAAATGGATCAAATTGAAATCCCGTTGGTGGCAGGTAATGATGTGGAGAAGCTGTCGACCGTGTCGCATATGATTCGGGCGGCGGGCTACTACGCTGGCGGTGGGAAGTAATTACCTTCAAATGCTCATGGGCGTTTTTGACGTCATGCAAAAGCCCAGGCCTTTCGGTCTGGGCTTTTTGCTTTCTAATGCGAAGAGGGAGGGACTATTGGTTCCAATTCATTAGCGGGAGTACGCGGATTTCAACTCGGCGGTTCTCTAGCTCTTTCTTGCCATCTTTCGTTTTAACATGCTTATAGCGTTCACTCTTGTAATAGACATATCAATCCGGTTTTATATCACGCCGTGATTACACAAGCCCTTGTGTAGCGCGGTTATGTGCGAGGGGTTCATTATAATGAATTATAGTTCAGAAGGGGGAGGGAGAGGAGAAGGAGGCTATAGTAGAATGGGGATGGTTAGTGAGATTGTTCTAGCCAACCGCTTCAAGCAAGTAGCCCTTCGTTTTGGCTACATGGTTGATGCGGGATTCTAACTGCTTGATGAATGCCTCCAATCCTTCGCGGGCAATAAAGGAGCTGAACTCCGAACGTTGCGTCGTAATCAGGCTAACACCTTCCGCAACGATATCCGTAATCATAAAATCCTTAGAGCCGGCCTGCACCCGGTAATCAACCAGTATGGGCGCATTCCCTTTGCGAACAATTTCCGTTTGAACAATGAAGATGCCATTAGATTCAGGTTTTGCCTTCGTAATAGTAAAGGTTTGGTCGGTATAATTCCGGAAGCGGGGGATATAGGTCCCGACCAGGAATTGTCTGTATAAGGCGAGATAATTTTCCCGCTGCTCAGGCGTTGCAACCCGCCAGTATTTCCCTAACGCGAATTTTCCCATCGAGCTGGTATCAACAACCAGCACAAAAAGTCGTGCGAGTTCTTTCTCTTTCTCTTTATCATTAAGAGATTTATCGGCCATTACGCTGATGGTTTTATCCCCCAGCTTTTGGACAAAATCCCGTGCATTTTCTGCAGAGGCCGCATGTGCCGAAGCACCGCTCAATGCCATCATCAAACTCACCGCCAAAACGGCAACAAACTGAAATCGATAAGAAAAGAATCGGATCATATAACCTATTGAATAAAAAATGTTATGCTACCGGGTGTTTTGTACCTGATGCGCACGGTACTGGACATAAAGACTTTTGTACGCTGCGTAAGGGTCAAACGACGTTGCCTCCACATCTTCCATCAGTCCTAGCAACTCATAGCGTGTATGTATCCCAGACAAGACCCGGTACGCTATTTGCGCTTCTTCGGACTCACTATAAGTCATCGGATTAGTAAATGCATCTACTATTTTCCCCGCGCCATCACGAACACTCGATGGGCCAAAAATCGGAAGCATAAGATAAAAACCATGTCCCGCGCCATAATATCCCATCGTCTGGCCGAAATCTTCCTGGCGTTTATTTAGGCCTGCTTCCGCCGCCACATCAAACACCCCGCCCATTCCGATAGTAGAATTGAGAATAAAACGCCAGGAGGATTGGAAGCCTTGATCGATATCGCCTTGGAAAAAGGCATTCACGGCATGGGTTGGCTCTCCAATGTTATTAAGCGCATTGCCAATCATTTCGCGCCCTTTTGTGGGCACAATAAAGCGATATGTTTTTGCAACAGGTTTTGCAAAGAACCGGTCAATAATATGGTTAAAGGCAAGAACCCCGCGATTAAAAGGCTCAAGCGGATCCGCGATCGTATCGGTTCCTGGAGTTGTGTCCGTTCCCATATCGGAGAAGGAGGTATCAATATCTTCATCTTCCGCAAAGGCAGGAGCCGTATAGCACAGCATTGATGCCGTGAGAGCAAAGATAAAAAGGGCTTTTAGAGGACAAAAGGCACTGAAATAGTGGCGATAATGGATCATAAAGTTCCCTTACAATATCCTTCTGAAGTAGACAATATTCCTTTATAGAGTATAGCAAAATTCCCTTAATTTTTAATAAATTGGGGAATGCTAGAGATACAAGAAACAATTTGTCTTAATGTAAGGTTATCCTATAAGGGATTCCTTAAAAACGTCAAAGGAAAAAGCGTAAATAAAAGGAAGTAAAACCCCTACTTTCGTAAGGGTTTGTGGCTTTCTTACCACAGACAACCAATGGGAGAGAATGTGCCTAAGCTTTCTTCCGGTAAAGTGCCTGCAATGCGGTCATACCTTCATAGAGGGTAAAACGTTGAAGGGCGATCTCTTCAAATCCCGCTTTAAGGGCAGTATCCCGCACGTAATTCTCGGAATAGGCAAAGCTATCGGTGGCGTCGCGAATTATAATATCTTTGCCATCTTCGGTTTGCTCCACCGAAAACGCAACCATTCCGTTCGGTGCAAGTGCTTTATGGCAGGCAGCAAGAACAGGTGCAAGGTCTCCCAGATAATGGAAAACAGCAGCAGCACTGATTAAGTCATAGCGTCCCGCCATATCCGGGTGAGCGAGATAGGTCATCAGGTTTTTTTGAACCAAGGTATCGTAAAGAGGCTCATCCTGAACGCGGAGCTTCTTTGCTGTCTCTAGCATTTTCAATGAGAGGTCAACCCCATCGAGTTCACGGACAAAACCGCGCTTATGGAGGCTTAATCCACAGAGTCCTGTGCCGCACCCAACATCGGCGATCCGCATCCGGCGGATATTATCCCCCATCGCTTCATCAAGTACGCGGCTTAATTGCTTATGTCCTTGATAGTGTAACTCATTGACGAATATGCGATTATAGTCTTCTGCGATTGCATCAAAATCTTCGCGGATAAGGGTAGGGGGAATTGAGCGAAGGGATGCCGGATTATCCAGACGTTTTAACGCAAAATCCGCTTCAGGAAATTCAGGTTTAAGGGAAAGGGCTTTTAAGAAAAACTCCCGCGCTTTCGTACGGATTTCCGGTGCGTTTGGTGTTTCACTGGAAAGTAAGGTGATGCGCCCAAGGTGGTAATACGCACCAGGGAATTCATCGGGTTTAAACTTGCAAACGAGCTTAAACCGCATCATCGCGTCAGAATAATTTCCCTGACGGGTATGGTAAACGCCTAAGTCGTAATTCGATTGTGCTATATTTTCAAGCTTCTTGCGGATAAGTGCCGATTCTTGGATAAGCTCTTCGGCTTTTTTCTTAAGGTCTTGAAAATTGGCAAGACGAAATAACCCTATAGCAACATCCCTAAAGAAGACCACGAAGGAACGAAAATCATGCAAGACGCCGGCGTTAGATTTTTTTTTCAGCATACCCATCCTCATGCGAAGGCAATAAGCAGTTCATGATAAGACACAAAAAGCGCGTTGGCAATCCACTTTTTTCCGCTGTACATTCTGCTTACTGCAATCCAAAGCCTGCTTTCCCACTTGCCGCACAGAAAGGCGAGGTAAGCTGGCCTTGGAGATAATCTTTCGTGGACTGAGGATTATTGGTGTAGTCCATCGCTTTGGGGGTATCCACCATCTTCAATGCTTCCGACCAAGACTTACAGCCATTCTCTGCATCGTGTTTCGCTTTGTAAATACTGCCGAGCATCATGTAGTTTTCCAAGATGCTGTTCTTGCGAGCCGTTTTAATGTTAAGCTCCAGTGCTGCAACTTGGAATTCCTCCGCTTCATCGTAACGACCGCCCAGGAAATAGAGCCGTGCTAGCGCATGATACGTATCGGCTAAGCCCGCAATATCGCCAAGTTTGGAATAGATTTGCAACGCTTCCACAAAATGCCGTGACGCTTTCGCAGGTTTCGCTGCTTTCATATAGGCTTGCGCAAGGTTATGGTGGCTGATGGCCATATCTTCCTTGTTCTTGCGCTGCTCATTAAGCTCAAGTGCCTTGGTGAAGTCAGCAATCGCTTCATCGGTTTTATCATTAATCAGGTGGAGATAGCCCATCCGGTTATAATTGCTCACCATACTTTCTTTATGGTCTAGCCGAGTGTTAACCTCCAGGAGACGCGTAAGATAGTCCATCTCTTCGATAGGCATATTCATCTGTTCGTGGAGCTGTACCAAATTATAAAGTGCCTTGCCGAGTGCTTCGTCTTTCTTATCTTTTTCCGCTTTTTCTAACGTGGTTTTCAGGTCAGCAAAACGTTGTGTATAGGCTTGTTGCGAGGTGAGTGCCTTGGTTGGCTCGCCTGGAAGCGGAGGAAGGGTAGGGAGGGCGTCCTCTTTTGCTTCGACCTGAGATTTATTAGAGGAGGATTTCTTATCACCGGATGTGTACCAAACGGCACCACCGATTACGGAAATTGCAACGACTCCCAAAAAGAGTGGATGACGAAAGAATGTAGTCGACAGTGAACTTTTAGCCGCCGATTCGGCGGTAGTGGTATTGAGATATTCAGTCATTTAACCCTCCTTAAATAACATGCGTAACTTTTGGTGTTATCGTATTTTCTTTACCTTTGTTGAGCTGGGGACAAAACTGCCTTCGCTTTTCGCGTAAACGACCGCGGCATTCACGAAAGACGCAAAAAGCGGATGCGGTGCGAAAGGACGTGAACGTAATTCCGGATGGAATTGCACCCCAACAAACCAAGGATGCCCTTCAAGCTCAACGATCTCAGGCAATTGGCCATCAGGAGAAATCCCGGAAATTTTCAAGCCCACGCCTTCGAGCGCATCTTTATAATTGATATTCACTTCATAACGATGACGGTGCCGCTCATGAATCAGCTTGGAGCCATAAATTTTTTCAGCCAGGCTTCCTTTCGTGATATGACAAGGATAGGTGCCTAAGCGCATCGTGCCGCCGAGGTTATCGGAATGCCCACGGGTTTCCGTAACGCTGCCGCGTATCCATTCGGTCATAAGGCCCACGACCGGTGTTTCAGACTCGCCAAATTCTGTAGAAGAAGCATCGGTCAATCCGGCAAGATTCCGCGCGGCTTCAATTACCGCAAGCTGCATTCCAAAACATATACCTAAGAACGGGACGTTATGCTCCCGCGCATAGGTGATCGCGCTTAATTTTCCGGAGACTCCGCCCAAGCCAAAGCCACCAGGGACGAGTATCGCATGGATATCATGAAGCGGTTTTTCATCGCTTTTTGATGAGCCGCGCTCTTCAGAAAAATCGCGTGCATTAACCCATTTCAAATTCACCTTCACATTATTCGCGATTCCCGCATGGATAAAGGCTTCGATATAAGATTTATAGGCGTCTTTCAGACCGGTATATTTCCCAACAACCCCGATGGTTACTTCGCCTTCAGGATGCTTTTGCTTGTAGACGATATCGTCCCAGCGCGAAAGATCCGGCGTGGCAGGCTCTACTGGCAGCCCAAAACGTTTAAGGACCTGGACATCCAGCCCATGTTGGTGATACGAAATCGGCACTTGGTAAATGCTATCAACATCGAGCGCCTGGATCACGCATTCTTCTGGCACATTGCAGAAGAGCGCGATCTTGCGACGATCCGCTTCCGGGATATTCCGGTCCGCGCGACAAAGCAAGATATCCGGCTGAATACCAATCGAGCGTAATTCCTTCACGGAATGCTGGGTCGGTTTGGTTTTAAGTTCTTTCGCGGCAGGGATATAAGGTACGAGCGTGAGATGAATGAACACGGTTTTATCCCGTCCCATCTCATAGCCTAATTGGCGAATGGCTTCAAAAAACGGCAGACCTTCAATATCGCCAACGGTTCCACCGATTTCACACAGAATAAAGTCCGTGCCATCGGTATCGTTGAGGATAAAGTCTTTAATCAGATTGGTGACATGCGGAATTACTTGCACGGTTCCGCCGAGATAATCCCCACGGCGCTCTTTCGCAAGTAGGGTGGAATAAATTTTCCCCGCAGTGACGTTATCCCCACGGCGAGAATCCACGCCCGTGAAACGCTCATAATGGCCAAGATCAAGATCCGTTTCCGCACCATCATCGGTCACGAACACTTCCCCATGCTGGGTCGGGCTCATTGTGCCTGGGTCGATATTGAGGTAGGGGTCGAGTTTGCGAAGGCGGACAGAGTATCCGCGTGCTTGCAAGACGGCAGCCAGTCCGGCAGAGGCCAAGCCCTTGCCTAAAGATGAAACAACGCCGCCTGTAATAAAGATAAACCGTGCCATGAAGAAGATATCCTAAAAATCGCTATTGGCTAATGTATACGCACGGAAGCCAATACTAGCGGATTTTTTTCCGTTTGGCAAACGGTAGGTGAAGAGATTTAGAGTTTTTTCAGCGGTTCAGATTATTCAGAAAGTGGCACCGAAGGCGCAGCAGCAGGAGCTTTTTCAGCCGGAGCTAAAGGACTTTCTTCTGAAGTTCCAGGGGTTTGTGGCGCTGAAGTGGAAGAAAGTGGCTCCGCTGAAAGCAGTGGCGATATCGCACCTTTGTTATGGGCGAAGATCCAAGCCAATGCCAAGCTATTGATAATAAAGGCTGTTGCAAGCCAGGCGGTTGTTTTTGTTAGCATATTCGCTGTTGCGCGGCTGGACATGAAGCCATGACCACCGCCACCGCCTAATCCGCCTAGGCCATCGCTCGAGCTTGGTTGGAGTAAGATGGCACCAACCATTGCAATAACAAGGATGAGCTGGATAACGAGCAGTATGGTTTCCATGGGCTTATGGCCTTAAATTTGGGTTATGAGAAGGGCTATCTTTTAGCGTGGTTGAGGGGGGATGTCAAGATTGTTAGAGTATAACGTAAAGGATCAGGGATTATCCGATAATTCCGGAGCGAACCCTTGTTTTTTATAAGTAAATATGTTAATGTTCGGCGAATTGTAAACTCAGCAGGAGGTGTAAATGAGTAAAGAAACCAAAAAAACTACAGAGAATAACAAAAAAGTTCTTTTTTTCTGGGTCGGAGGTAAGCTTCGACGTAGATACCTTCTAAATATAGCAAGAGCTTGCTATATCGCAGAGAAAGAGGAAAAGGGATGGGGGGGTGATCTTTGGGTTGATAAGGAAAGTAATTACGCCTGCCAGATAGGTGGTGAGGATAAGCAAGGGTTAGCCAATATACAAGACCCCTTCAATATAAATGATTTCAAACTAAAGCATTCAAAGGAAGTAGGGGAAGGTGATGAAAAGGGGAATTATATCTATAAAACAGTAAAAATAAAACCAAGGGTGATAATAAATGGAGAGGAATTTGATTCTAAATCAGCAATGGAGCTAATTTCGAAATTGAATGTTGCACTTAAGAATGTGAAGCTGCGCAATATCAAGGAATTGGACGAGATAAGAGAAACGCTGGGAAAAGATAAAAGCCGTCAATTGGGTAAGATTATTCGTACGGAAATGGTAGGAAGAAAAAATCTTGCATCCGCAGTCGATATACTACGCCAGCTAGCACTAAAAAAAGAAAGCGAAAAAGGAAACAAAGCGCTCTATTTGGATACGGATACTTGGCTAGATATTACAAGCGTTAGTTTTGAAAAAATAGCGGAGCATGCAACATATGATTATTTCTTAACGGCTAAAGTTCAAATGATGGCCAAGAATCAGTATGGAAATTGGCATGATATTGAGCCTATTATTGGCGGACCTAATAATTGTATATTATTTTCATCCTCAGACCGAGGTTCTAAAATAATAAATAGGATTTGTGATGAGATTAGTCATAGCTATAATTTATATGAAAGATACAACCATGGAGAGATATGGTGGGACAACATTCATGGCACTGATGGAGATACAGCAAAGGTAAAAGAAATAAATGTTGAAAAAACAACATCCTATCGAAAATTACAATCGATAACAGATGATAGTAAACGGCTTGCCGATTTTTCCCGTTTTCTAAGAAATGAGAATAAAAATAGGAAGTTAATAGATAGAAAAAGAGCTCCTTTTTATACACATCCAGAAGACGAAGAACACTATAATAAAGAAAATCCCTCGCTTCATGAAGACAGGCGTAGTCTCACCATTTACGTAGGTCCTGGGGCATGCGAAAGAGGGGTTAAGCAATTTATTAAAGAGAATCCACGTATGTTCAGGCATGATCAAAATGGATATGCATTTTATTTTGATCCCGGCGATACGATAGATTCCCAATGCGACAGCACCTGGCTCAATCAGACAGGGAGAAAACAGCCAGAAAAATCCTACGATGATAGCGAGCTGGATAAAGTAGGAGGTTATAGCCGCAAGGGTTATACTTCTAAACTTAAAGCAGAAAAAAGCACTACTTCAAAAGGAAGAGAAGTATAGCTAGGCCATTGCTCGCCTAATCAAACCGATTCGTCCTTGGGAAGCCTACCGGTGGCAAGCGTCCTGCCTGGCCACGTTTGCCTTTCCATGGGAGAAGATCGGTCTCAACACGTGCCCGGCCGCCAAGTTGCCAGCTCAAACCCTCCGCAAAATTGAAGGTCTTGATATCCGCTAAACCGCCATCTTTATAGGCCTGGAGCTTCACTCCCTGGCCTTTTTTCATGACCGGAATTTCCTCCACAGGGAAAAGAACAAGCTTGCGGTTATCACCAAGTACGGCGATCGTATCGCCTTCTACGTGCTTACAAGCTGCGGCTTTTTCACCTTCTTTCAAGTTTAAGACCTGCTTACCATTTTTGGTTTGGGCAACGATGTCTTCCTCGAGCACGCGGAATCCATTACCGCCACTGGAAGCAATGATAATTTGTTGCTCGGGCTTATGGATGAAAATCGAGAGGATATCTTCGTTTTGATCGAGTTCGACCCACAGACGGATCGGCTCGCCGAAGCTTTTGCCTCCAGGGAGTTTATCGCAGTTAAGCGTAAAGAACCGCCCATCGGTTGCGAAGACCAGGAGCTTATCGGTCGTATAGGCTTTAATCGCAAATTTCTGCGCGTCGCCTTCTTTGTAGCGCACATCTTCAAGCTTGTTATTATGCCCTTTAATGGTCTTGATCCAGCCTTTTTCAGAGAGAAGAATTGTGATCGGCTCTTTCTCCACAAAGGCTTCAATCGAAATCACTTGCGCTTCCGGAGCGGTTGCAAATTCGGTGCGGCGTTTGCCAAGTACAGTTTTTTGACCGAACTGTTTTTTGATTTCTTTGACTTCGTCTGCAATGTGTTCCCAACGTAAAGCTTCGTCTTTCAAAAGCGCTTTTAACTGCTCCTTCTCATCCGATAACTCTTTGTGTTCACGCTTGATTTCCATTTCTTCCAAACGGCGGAGGCTGCGCAGGCGCATGTTCAATATCGCCTCAACTTGCACTTCCGACAAATCCCATTTCTTCATCATGACGGCCTTAGGCTCGTCTTCTTCACGGATGATGCGGATGACTTCATCGAGGTTCAAATACGCAATCAGGAAGCCGGCGAGGACCTCCAAGCGATGGTCTATCTTGCCTAAACGATGAGTAGAGCGACGAATTAGGACCTCGTGGCGATGATCAAGGAACGATTGCAGCACCTCGCGCAAATTCAAAACTTGCGGCACGCCTTGAAGCGTAATCACGTTCATATTGAGGTTAAAACGCGTCTCAAGATCAGTAAGCCGGAACAAAGATTCCATCAGCATTTCTGGATCAACCGCGCGGCTCTTAGGCTCAAGCACGATGCGAATATCTTCCGCGGATTCATCACGGATATTACCTAAAAGTGCCAATTTTTTAATTTTGAAAAGCTCAGCGATTTTCTCAATCAGTTTAGATTTTTGAACCTGATACGGGATCTCAGTAATGATGATTTGATAGAGGCCGTGGCTAAGTTCTTCTTTCTCCCACTTCGCGCGGATACGGATCGAACCGCGACCGTGTTCATAGGTCTTGATGATGCTTTCTTGCGATTCAACAATGATACCACCGGTCGGGAAATCTGGGCCAGGAATAAAGCCTGCAAGCTTTTGGATCGACGCGGTTGGTGTTTTAATCAAATAAGAAAGAGCATCGCAAATCTCGCCCACGTTATGCGGAGGAATCGAGGTCGCCATTCCCACTGCAATCCCTTCGGAACCATTCGCTAACAGGTTCGGGAAGGCGGAAGGCAGCACGACCGGTTCGATTTCGGAACCATCATAAGTAGGCCGGAAATCAACCGTATCTTCATCAATATCTTTCAGGAGGGCGAGTGCGACTTCCGTAAGCCGAGCCTCGGTATACCGCATCGCCGCGGCGTTATCGCCATCAATCGAACCGAAATTCCCTTGGCCTTCGACCAGCGGAAAACGCACGGAGAAATCCTGTGCCAAACGCACCATCGTATCATAAACGGCCGTATCGCCATGCGGATGGTATTTACCGATCACATCCCCCACGACCCGTGCGCATTTCTTGAATCCCGACTTAGGATCAAGTTTCAGCAGCAGCATCGCATAAAGCAAACGTCGGTGAACGGGCTTTAACCCATCACGCACATCCGGGAGCGAGCGCGACATGATCGTCGACATCGCATAAGCATAATAACGCTCGTTAAGCGCATAGGAAAAATCAATGGACGTGATATCTTCGGTACGTACGGTAGACATAGTATGTCCTTTGTTATCTTGCGGTGCGAGGAAGTATTCTCGAAAAAATTGCTTATGGCAAGCAGTTCGAGAAGAGGGTATGGTTATGGCAGAAAATACTTGCTAGAAACGCCATTTGGGGTTAGAATTAGGTATAAATTGGCGTTAGCCACTTCAGCCCTCCGGAAGGAGGGCTGACTACATTCTGAATATCAAGCTCTGAGCTTTCCGCTTTATCTCTTCAAAATCGTCTTCGCTGACAACTCCCAATTTATGGGAAAGCCTTTTCGCATCCAGCAGCCGTATTTGCGATAAAATCACCGATTGCTCTTTCCCTTTAAACGTAAACTTGTGGTAGAATGGTCTTTCTTCCTTAATAACCGAGCTAAAAGGAAGGCCTATAAATACCCGCTTATTAAACTTCCGAATTATCAGCACCGGACGTGTAAACATCCCGCCTTTGCCATCCTGCTCATCCCCGACATTAGCCCCAAGCCTGCACCACCATACATCCCGTTCTTTAAACAGAAGGCGAAGTTCTTCGTGGTGCGATTGCTTTTTGATGATAGTCCAGCGGTCAAAATCCTTTAGCATGCACATCTCCCCAAATGCAAAACCCCAGCGTGTGGGGTTGGGGTTGTTGTACTTTTTTGGGAATGGCAAATAGGGAAGGGAGGAGAGTGGTTTTCTCTCTTGGAAGGATCAGATCTATTGAAGAATGTTATTTTGTCTTGGAGAATTTCTGCCAGAAGCAACCTTTGTAGCATGCGGGCCAGGAGTAGTAGCCGCCGGTGCAGAACTATCTGCATTTACTCCCGCTATTGGCGGGGTATTGGCTTCACTCGCCATATCAATTACCGATGATTGGTTTGGGGCAGGGGATGGGGGGGCTTCCGCTGAATTACCCCATAAGTATGAGCTTGCCCAGCTAGCGCCAGTTTGTAATAACCGTGAAGCTCCGCTTTTCATGGTAGTAAAAATGTCCTGAGTTTCTTGAGGTGCTTGTGCTGCGATAGGGGCGGCATCAACATCATTATCTACTGGCTCCGCGGCATCTGGTGAATCAGGATTCAATGCAGCGGAGGCTAAGCTAGCAGCTCCGGCGCCAAGAAGGCCAAGCGTCACGGCAGGGCCCAAAACAGCAAATGCTCCAAGCGCAGCCGCAACTCCACCGAGCATCTGATTCGCCGTGAAGTTAGAGGGAGGAGCTTCCTCTGGGGGAAGGTCTGTGTCCGTTGCGGGAATATGGATTCTTTCTTCGGGTTCTTTAAATTGTTTTTCGGAAGAAAGCGGTATCTCTTCTTGGAGAGCTTTAAGCGTTTTTGGTTCGATAGGTGGAAGCAACGTATATTCCTCTACCACCGGCCGTGGACTTTCATTTTTGTCTGCCTCAGCCTCAATCTCTTTTGGCAATTCTTCTGTAAAAATGGGAGTGATGGTCGTACCTTTTAACGCATCTAAAAGCTGCTGCTTTTGTTCATCGGTAAGGTTGCATCCAGACAGGTCAATAGTTTCCAGACTTTTGTTTATTGTGAGGACTTGAACTAATGTATCGACTTGTGCCTGCTCAATGCGTGAATGGGAAAGTATAAGATGTTTAATGCTGGTTGCTTCCTTATTCAACAACGCCAAAAATATATCCATCTCTGCGGTATCCTGCGTTTGGACTTGCAGGCGTTTAAAACGTCCCCCCTGTTCTATGAGTGCTGCCATCTCATTTTGAGCGGCAGGAGATTTAAACTCGCACTGAACAAATTCTATGCGGACGACATTGGCATTTGCCTTCAGCGCGATAAGCAGGTCTATGTGTTCAGGTGTAGTAAAATCGAATTGGCGAAGGATAAGGCTCCTGGGGGCGGAGTTATCGTCTAGGTTTCTCAGCAGCTCGGCTTGGGCATTGGGATCTGCCCCATCTATTTCAAGCGAATCCTGTGCCGCATCATCATTGAGTTTAACGCGCGATGATGGGGATTCATTTCCCCTATCAAGAATGAAGGTATCGAAGTCATTTCTCTTTTTTCTACGTTGCTTACGTTTGCTCATTAATAATTCACTTATCATAATTATTTAGGCAAAATTATAGCATAACAAACATTAGCCGGAAATTAGTTTGTTAAAAAATATAAAGTAATTGGGGGGATGGTTTTTCAATCGTAGGTTTATAGGATGATCTTAAAAGAGAGGTAAAGGGAGGAATTACTTCCTCCCTTATATTTTTAAACACCGAGGCCACCCTTGCCCTGTCCTGACGTTGGGGGAGTGCCTGGAGGATTCCCCACTCTGGGTGGCTTACCTTCGGATGTTATGCCTTTGGGGGGATTGCCAGCCTGTTTTGCAACATCGGCGAGTGTAGAATCGATCGGTTTGGCTGATTTGTTAGCATCTGATACAGATGCGGGTTTATCCCAGTCATCAGCAGCTTCTTTCCCAGAAACATCATGTTCTTCGATGTCCTTCCTGCGCGCAATCATAGCTTTTTTCAAAGTGTCTGCTACACTCAAATCCGAATTTTGATCAGTAGACGCGCCTCGCGAATGAGAAGGGCTAGAAGTTGGCGTTGGTTTGGACTGAGTTTGTGGCGTTCCCGTCGTTGGTATAGGCTTCGGTGTTTCCGTTCCATTGATTAGTTTTTCTCGTTCTTCATGCCCTATGTTTAACGATGCCGGCTTGTATACACCCCATTCCTCCTCAGACGCACCTTGTTTACTAGAGCTATTGTCCGATCTCGGCACAACCGTAGCTTTCATCAAAGCACCGGCTAAACTCAAATCCTCAGTAGACCCGCTTCGTGAACGTGAAGGGCTAGGGGGTGGCGAATCGGTAGGAGTAGCAGTTGGCGTCTTGCGAAGGCGGTCTTGAGGAGAAGTTCCAATAGCAACTAGTAAAGGGTTATTGCCAGCTTTTATTACCGAGGTTGGCGGAGGAGTGGGTGCTCCAGCCGTGTTTGCTAAAGGTGTTTGTGGTATTGGTGCTCCCGGTCCAGCCATTGGCGGTGGGGGAGGAGGTGGTGGTGGTGCTCCCAGAGTTGGTGGAGAGGCTGCCGGAGTTGGTGGGGTTGCTGCCGGTCCCGCAGTTGGCGTAGGTTTAGAGTTCTCCTCAGGAAATGCTGCTTTTAATGCATCAATGGCTGCTTTTGCTTGATCAGCAGTATTTGTCTCCTTTGCCGCAACAGGAGGCGTTGGAAGAGGCCTACTACCAGGAGCCGCAGCTGGGGTAGCGGTTTCCTTGTGTGCAAATGGGTTGGTGGATGATAATGCACGCGGTGAAACGCTTGCTTTTTCATCTTTCCTTTCTTCTGCAGTAGATGCTTTCTCTGGTGCAGGAATAACATTTCCTAAGGTTACCTTAAATACCCTGCGTGGCTTATCTGAAGCTGCAACTCCAGTATTGTCAGAAGTTGTTAGGGCCGCTGGAGCGGGTGATGGAGTTCCCGCCACTGTCGGTGCTGTGGTAGGAGCCAAAGCTTTAGGATGGTTGGCTGCATTATGATGAATAGCCTCAGTAATTTCTTTGATGTTATTAAGCCCCTCGTTCTTACCAGCAAAATCAATATGCACCAGATTTGGATTGGCTTTGACGGCAGCAAGTAATGCTTCAGAATCCTCTTTGGTAAAAGTACAATTCTCAAACTTCAGTGCGGAAGCATATTGTGTCTCAGGAAGTCGCTCAATGATTCGAGATATTTGTACTCCTCGAACCTCTTCTAGATGAATGCCAATCCCTTCAACCTTTTGTGTTTCCATCAATCCAATGAGCGAGTTATAGTTTTGAGGATTTACAGCTTTATAATGATGATATTTTACAGTAGCTAAAGAACTTGTAGCCGCTGGAGCCGACGCCGCTGTCATGTCAGCTTCTTTTGTTACTGGAGAAGCCGCTGGCGATGTCGGAATATTAGGCAGAGGTCGGGATGAGCCACCTCCCGTGCTCTTTGTTGGAGCTGCTGCATCTGTTTTTACAGTAGGCGATGCTGTAGGAGCAACGGCCTTTTTCGGTGTTGGTGCTGGCGGAATCGCAGGAGGTGTTGCTGCATTAGGATTCGGTGCCGAAAGAGTTGGTTTTGGCGCCGCTGGAGTTGGTGGCGAAGGTGGGGCAGCTGTCACCGGTTTGGATGCCGCATCTTCTCCTTTCGATAGGGTATTGTTGGCAGTCACTGCGGCAGGAGATATAGTGCTATTGTCTACCCTAACCCGTAAATCCGAAATTTCCTCTTGCGCTTTTTCGAGTAATTTAGCGGCTTTGGGACTCAATTCACAACCTTTGAGATCAATTTTCAGATTCGGGTTGTTTTTCGTTGCTTCGAGTAGTGCCTTCATGCCGTGAGAGCTGAGGTAGGATTTCTCGATAGTGAGTTCTATGGAAGCATTTGAATCTTTAGCATTTGCAAACTTCTCAACCATTCTAATGGCATCTTTCCCATACCTGCTACTCTTATGGAGTTCAATTTCTCTTAAGCCCAGTTTGAGGTTCTGGAGTCCGGTGTTAGATTTTAACGCCTCCGCGATTACTCCTGCGCCTTTCTCGTTCATCTTCGATCCCGTAAGATCAAGCGTTCGAAGTTTAGTGTTCTCTTTTAACATTGTTCCAAGCGCCTTGGCACCTACGTTGTCCACCTGACAGTTCGCAAGATTAAGGTCTGTAAGGGTGTTATTTTTTGCTAATACCGAGGTTATGGTGACTTTACGATCAGAGGATGCATGAAGAATAGAGCCGGAAAGATCCAGAGATGTGATGGTTTTATTGTTCTGTAGCACCGTAGCCAGCGCCTTCGCTCCACTCGAACTGAAGCGGGAGTTTGGAAGGACAAGATGTGTGACGTTTGTATTATTCTTCAGTCCTTCGAGTACGGTGATGGCGCTGCTATTTGCATTAATTACACTGGGTCTGAGCTTGAGCTCGTTGGATGGATATTCATTATTCCTCAGCACATTACTTAACGCAACGCGAGGTTGATCTGCTCCCTTTCTGACAGGGTTCTCTACTGTAATTCCAAGGTTTGGATTTTTTATATTTGCTTCCTGTAGTTTCTGCGCGGCTTGTGCACTGAAGGTGCAGTCTTTCAGATTAATGTCTAGCTTGGGATTTTGTTTTCGCATCACTAGAAGCGCCTGCACTCCAGTCGTGTCGAAAAAGCAGTTTTTCAGCTCTAGATGAGTGACTTTAGTATTGTTCTCAAGTGCCTTCAGTACACTAATTGCATGAGGCGTTTTCTCGTTAAACTCGACGCTCTTGAGGGTGAGGTTGTTTGGCCCATCTGTGGGGGTTTGTAAGCGTTTCTCCAGCTTCTCTAATTTTTTGGTCTCCATCCCTGTGACGGAGAGTGTATCTGGGATCGGTTTGGGTGTTTTTCCCTGCTTCGGTGCGTTGACCTGTGAAGGAGTGGGTGTGTCTTTATAGCTTAACAAATGCGGCTTACTAGTAAGTGCACTGGCGAGATCGGCTTTTTGTTGCGGATCAATGTTCGTTGGAAGGTTCACTTTTTCCAGACTGGTATTTTTTTGTAATATGCCCTGTAAGCGGTCTATATGATCTGGGGTGAGATTTGCACCCGAAAAATCGATATGTTTAAGGCTTCCGTTTGGTGCATCTGCGAGCTGATTCAGCAATGCATTAATCTTATTAGGATCTTGCGTGCGAACCGTAAGACGCGTGAAGCGCGATCCTGGCGCCATGAGTTGCTTCACAGCCGCTTGTGCCGCGGGAGTATCCAATTTACAGCTGCTTAGTCTTAAACTGCTGACGCTCTTATTGCTTGCTAGCGCGGTGAGTAAGTGTTGAGCGTTCTTTTCCGAGAAATCAAAATTACGCAGGGTCAGACTTGGCTTGGTTTCATTATGTTCAAGCTTTTTAATATAAGCTTTTATCTTTGTAGGATCATCACCCTTTATTACTGTTTCATCGGGTTTTTTGTGATCCTTGGGATTAGAGAAGTCATGGGCATCGTCGGATTGTCTTTTTCGTCTTGATATCTTAATGTCTTGGGAGTCATCCCCAAAGAAAATATCATCAATATTCGAATCAACCCTATTCTTACTCATGTCACATTCTCCCTTAAGTCGCCAATTACCCTAAAGGCTGAGTGTAGCATAATAGTTGCTAAATTTAGATTAATATGTTAATATATTGATTAAGTAGAAGTAGAGGCATGGTTTTACAACCCAAGGCTGGAAAGAGTTTCTTAACTATTTGATTGTGTTTTTTGGGTAAAATCATTAATATGATTGCTTGCTGTAAGTTTGGGAAATTCGCTGTTTCTAAACCATTCCGGGAATGTAGCTTGACACAATCACCTGAAATCTGATTAAAAAAGAAAGAGTAGCGGAGCAATATCTGGTGTTTCTGTTGAGCAAAGGTAAAATTCATGTCTAAGTATCGTGTGATCGCTGGCTCTGTGAACCCAGCACTTCAGGGCGTGATTGATGAGTTAAATGCCAATGAAGATCAGTACGCACGCGTGATGGCCGGTGAGATCGAATTGATCTTTGGCCCACAATACAATGCGAAGCTGTTGGATAAGAAAGCGTATAAAGAACGAAACCAAAAGGTTTCAAATCCCTCTGCGGATGCTTCTGTATCAAGCAGTGCTTTGCTAAGTCCTAGCGCAATATCGAGTTCTAGCACGCCATTAACTCCGCCAAAACCAATTGCCGTGCCTGCAGTTTCATTGTCCTCTTCATCTGGGGGTAAAGCTCCTATAGTACTCAAAAAAGGAAGTCCTGTTATGTCAAAAAATTCACTGCCAGCCAATTTTTCCAAAGCAACACAATTGCCTTTCTCAACAAAGCTTACAAAGCAGGATCGCCCTGCTTTTGATGCATGGTGGAAAGATGTGATTTCCTACTATAATGATGTTTACCAAAATTCCGATTGGTATAAAGCAGCACAGCTTGGCGATAAGAATAGCGGGAACTTAAGTGGTTGTGTAATTAAAAACAGCACCTCAGATCACGCCGAGAAGTCTGCGCATTTTCGATGTGGCAATACGGAGCTCTATGGCTCCAGCTGGAACATGATGAACAAAGGCCATGTGGGCAAAGCTTATCCTAATACTCCGCTATTTGTTAACGAAAATACAGCTTCGTATGAAGCACGGAAAATGGTGCAGATTGATAAGATTTTCAAGAAAATTGATAATTGGAAACATGGCACTAAGCCACTTGATTTTGACTTCCTGCAAGAATGTGACTTTTTGTTTGTAAATCAAAAATTCGACTCAAGGGATGGAGTTGCAGAGGCCAAATCCCGCTGTCAGTTTGCCTTACAAAAAGGCTTGGAAGCGCGTGGTTGGAGCTATCTCACAACGTATGCATTAAATCACGGAAAGCCTTCACCTGTCGTTAGAGATATGGCTATGTTGTATAATGCGGAGACATTAGTCTATCAGGGTGTGGCGCATGATCAGGCTATTCTTCCTGTAAAAAATGTTGGAACAGGTTTTGCTGCATTATTCCGTACACAGGCTGGCCAAGCTGTACGGCTGGTATCACTTCATCTTGATTATGGGCATAATTATGGTCAAGAGGTACGGAATACCTTCCAGGAGTATACCGATGAAGGCGTATTAGCTATTGGGGGAGGCGACACGAACCACCCGGCGAATACGGAGATTGATGGTTTAATCACGACATGGGGAGAAGTTTCCAACATCAGTGCAGCAGGTGGTTCCGCGCGAGATGGTATTACGGATGAGGATAAAAGACCAGGAAAGGAGCCAAAAAAGAAAAGCTATGATGGCTTCTTTGCCTCTCCATCCTCTAGAAATGAAACTGTGGAAATTCAACAATCCCATCGGGATCACTTTGTTAAAATTCCAGGTGGTTTTGAATTGCAACATATTGCCTATGATCCAAAGCAGCATGTGCATAAATCATTGCCAGGTCAAGCATGGATAAGAGGAGGTACAAAAGCTGTTGCTGCTGTGCCTAAGCCTACGCCAAGTAGTTCTTCTCCAAATCCTATCGCAAAACCAAGCACGCCATTAGCGCCGCCTTCTCGCGGTGCTGTTGCTAGCCCTGGAACACCATATAATCCGCCAAAACAAATCAAGGTGACTATGGTTCCTCCTGCGCAGAAACCTGTTGCTGCTCCAACGCCGTCGGCACCGTCATTGGGGGTGAAGCCTACAGTTTTCTCCTCTTCCTCTTCTGGGGTTAAAGCTCCTGCAATGTCCGCATCGAAACCGGCAACTCCATCCCTCAAAACCTTTGATGCCTGGACGGATGATAATATAGTTCGTGCCGTTTCGAAACTTGAAAGAAAAATATCGGTAAATGGATTACCATTGGTTCCGACAGGAATGGAATTCCAGATATGGGATAAGCCGACTGCCGAGCTAAATGAAGTAAATTCTCTTGTATTTGGAGGTCTTCAAAAACCAAAAACCGATCAGGGTTACATAATGGTGGTTCCGCTCCGTCTTTCTCAAGGGGCAGATCAGGCGGGCCATTTTGTGGTGGCAGCAATGAGCGTGGATAAAAATCATTCTATCTCTAAGATAACGGTATTTAATTCAATAGATTACAGAAAGCATCAAGATGTTCCTGCAACGGAGGCAGAAAGGATAAAAACTCAGCTTCTTCCAGCGCTTCAAAACGCGGGCTTTACAACCAAGGGGACAAAAGTTGAGTTTGATCAATGCTATCTCCAAGGAGCAGATTTAGGTTGTGGACCTTCTAGTTTTGCAGGTTTTTATGACCGTGTTATCGGAGGAGAAACAGCTACAAACCGTCGTTTGACGGAGGCTGAAGAAAAAGCTGTTCGTGCGACACTGCTTGAGGCAATTAAGCCAAGTGGTAAGTTAGAGCTCGAGCGTCTTGTTCCGTCAAGCCTGTCGGCAAATCCGCCTGCGAAACCTAAGGCCGTGAGTTCTGCTGCGCCAGCAAGTCCTCTAAGACAAACCAAAGTAACACATGTTCCTCCAGTGCAACTAGCGCCTAAAGTTGCTTCTCCGGCGGTTGCTCCGAAGCCAGCTCCGTCTTCTTCTGCTGCTGCATCGGAAGCAAAGGCTCTTGCTATCGGTACAGCCTCGGAAATAGGTGGACGCACTTATCAGGAAGATCGCTTCGTTACCCATGACTCCATCGCGATGACAGCGACAGAGGCAGAGAAATTCCTCAAAGGGAGTATTGCCACATTAGTGGAAAAAACCAAAGAGCATCAATCTGGGACAACTTTCACCACTGCCGCGTTGACTAATGACGGACATATCGTGACCGCGCATTTAGGGGATTCTCCGGCAGTACTATTTGTTCGGGATCCCCAAACAGGTAAAGTTGAAGTAGTACGTATTACGGTAGACCATGATACGGCGCTGTACAATGCTCGTAATTCTCTAGCGGTCAACCGTGCATTGGGCGATAAAGCATTTGAGGGGACAATTTCCAGAGAACCAGAAATTGGCGTGCATGCGCTATCCAAGTATGCAGGCAAAGAAGTATTTTTGATGGTGTGCAGTGACGGCGCCTTTAATGAGAAATTCGAGTGTCTGCACTTTGAAAGATATGCTGAATTGCTTGAGCAGGAATTCAAAAAGGGCAAGCCAACGATTGAAGAGCTTACCAAAAAAATCATAGCGAAGGCATTGGAAGGGCAGAAGGGGTCCAAAGATGTAGAGGATAGGCGGCTAGAAGACGCTCGTGCAAAAGGTATGTGGGTTAATAAAGCATATGTTAGTGATAACGTTACCATTACCCTAGCCAAAATAGAGCCAGGAAAAACCGGCATTCTTTCTGTGATGGATGGACATGGCGGGGCGGAAACGTCAGAGTTGGTGAGTAAAGAATTCAAAGGAATGGTTAAGGAAAAAGCACGGGATAAAGCAAAATCTATCGCTCCGAAGCCCGCTGTGCCAGCAACTCCGCCAAAGGAAAAAGACAGCAAGGGGAAAGAAAAAGCAGCTGCAACGCCACTGCTTCCGAGGTCAGCCATTTCCAAGCCAGGGGGACGATCACCATTTGCGGCTACTAATACTCCATTGATGCAACCTTCAACCCCAGAATCGTTAGCAGAGAAAAAAGATAAACTTACGAAAGAAATCAAGAAGGAACAAAGTGTTACTGAAGAGATTGATGAAATAGTTCTTAAGATTATTAAAGCTTGTTATAGAGATTTTTCGGCAGAAACATTTGGACGTGGACTGGCTACGCTTCATTCCAACCAAATTACTGATCTAGTAAAGTTAGCATGTAAGAACCGGACAGATTATTTGGATAAAAAATATAGGGATAACGCTGCTAAAGAACTTCTAGAGGATTTAGATAATATCAATAAAGTATATTTACAACTAGTAGCATTCATTCCAGATGTACAGCGAAGTCTTGTATCTGCCGAAGTACTACAAAGAGTAGTGAATGTTTTGGAAATGCAGGAGAAGAAAGCTTCTGTATTGTCTTCTAGCAATCCACCTATAACGGTAACGCCAGGGGCTCCGAAACCGTCTGCGGGGACTCCAGCAACTGAGTTACCAACTCTGCCAAAGGAAAAAGACAGCAAGGGGAAAGGAAAAGAGAAAGAGCGTGATAAGGCGGCTGCTTCAGCAGCTCCGGTGCCAGTGACGCCTACACCTTCAGTCCTGTTTAATGGAGCCCCGATCCCGGTATCGTCTTTTATAATTCCTAGAAAGCAGTCTGATCCAGCTCCGGCACCAGTAGCAGCTTCGAAACCAGCGGCTCCAGCTCCGGCACCAGTAGCTTCGAAGCCAGCGACTCCAGCTCCGGCACCAGTAGCTTCGAAGCCAGCGACTCCAGCTCCGGCACCAGTTGCTCCGAAGCCAGCGGCTCTAGCTCCGGCACCAGTTGCTCCGAAGCCAGCGGCTCCAGCTCCGGCACCTCTTGCTCCGAAGCCAGCGGCTCTAGCTCCGGCACCTCTTGCTCCGAAGCCAGCGGCTCTAGCTCCGGCACCTCTTGCTCCGAAGCCAGCGACTCCAGCTCCGGCACCTCTTGCTCCGAAGCCAGCGACTCCAGCTCCGGCACCAGTAGCAGCTCCGAAGCCAGCGGCTCCAGCTCCGGCACCATCGGTCTCGTCGTCTTCAAGTAGCGTACCTAAGATATCACCCATAGCTCCGAAGCCGGTTTCATCGACATCAGTGCCCGTGCCATCCTTATCCATTCCTGCGCCAGCAGGAAGTTTTGTGGGCCGTGTTTCGCCGCGGCGTGAGTTGGCAGGGCTTCGGGATGATGCGCTTGCATCAATTGGGAAGCTGCCCAAGCCTATATCACTGAA